>NZ_CAWUTS010000076.1:0-42013 GCF_963925415.1 uncultured Flavobacterium sp.
TCCTGCACGCGGCATGGCTGGATCAGGCTTGCGCCCATTGTCCAATATTCCTCACTGCTGCCTCCCGTAGGAGTCTGGTCCGTGTCTCAGTACCAGTGTGGGGGATCTCCCTCTCAGGACCCCTACCCATCGTAGCCTTGGTATGCCGTTACCATACCAACTAGCTAATGGGACGCATGCTCATCTTTCACCGATAAATCTTTAATATCATGTTGATGCCAACTCGATATACTATAAGGTATTAATCCAAATTTCTCTGGGCTATCCCTTTGTACAAGGTAGATTGCATACGCGTTACGCACCCGTGCGCCGGTCTCAAAGGAGCAAGCTCCTTCTACCCCTCGACTTGCATGTGTTAAGCCTGCCGCTAGCGTTCATCCTGAGCCAGGATCAAACTCTTCATCGTATAATTTTAATATTGTAGATAAAGTTTACTAGGTCTATTGTGCTACTCGAAAAATCTTACTCTCTCTTAATTTACAATCCTAAATGTTGAAGAAATAAATTTCCTCGCTACTTAAAATTGTGCTGTCAATCCAATATGTCTATGAACGTGTCATTCTTTTTAATATCGCTTGTTTCTCAAAGCGGGTGCAAAAGTACAACTTTTTTTTTATCTCGCAAGTTTTAATGAAAAAAAACTTATTTTTTTATCCTTAAAAAATTACTCAATAAATCAATGAACTTGTAATGCTTTAACCAATTTCTTGGACGGCAAAGGTAAATCAAGTTTTTATATCTGGCAAACTTTATTTTGAAAAAATTTAAAGTTTTTCAACATCTTTTTTACCTCAATAATAGTATGAACTACTGCTCTAATGCGGGTGCAAAAGTAGAATCTTTTTTCTAATCCACAAGTATTAACTCATTTATTTTTATTCTTTTATTCGCATTTGTTTTTACACCTTTGGTTATGTGAACTTTACAGCATAAACTTTTTTTAATCCTTTTATTATTAAAACAAATAATAAACAAACTTAAAGCCCTTTTTAAAGAAAAAAATGTAGAAAATTAAACAACAATACAAGTAATATAAAAACTAACATGAAAATATAGTTAATATATATGGAGAAACTAACAAAAATTATAATGAAATTTCTTCTTTTTAAGATGAATTAATTAAAACGAATCGCTTTTAAAGGAGAAATTTTTGTAATGATGTAAGACGGAATTAACAATACTAAGAAACAAATGATTATTGTGCCTATATTTAATGCTAGTATATTTACTAAATTTATGTCCACTGGCGCAAGATTGACATAATAATTTTCTGGATTAAGTTTTATGATTCCAAAATATTGTTGAATGAGTAAAAGAAATATTGCGATTCCGTTGCCAAAAAGCAATCCTCTAAAAATAATATAAGACGCGTTATACAAAAATATTTTTCTAATGTTCCAATTATTTGCACCCAATGCTTTTAAAATTCCTATCATCTGAGTTCGTTCTAATATTAAAACCAATAAAGCTACTATCATATTAATAGTGGCAACAATTATCATAACTATTAATATGACTATCGTGTTGAAATCAAAAAGTTTTATCCATTCAAAAATGCCGTAATATTTTTCTTCTATAGTTATGCTGTTATATGTAGATGGAATTTGTTTGTAGATCTCTTCCCCTTTTTGTTTTATTTGATCAAAATCGTCTATAAAAACCTCGAAAGCTCCAATTTGATTTGAATTCCATTTGTTTATTTTTTGAATGTGACGTATATCGCCTATAATATAGGTTGCATCAAATTCTGAAAATCCGGAATTATAGATGCCTACAATTTTAAAAATACGCAAATTAGGCTTACTTCCTGATTCTTTTAAAAAGTAGGTTTTGAATCGATCATTTAATTTAAGGTTTAATCGATTTGCTATATATTGAGAAATAAGCACTTCTTCGTTTAATGTTGATTTTAAATTTGGCATTCTGCCTTGTGTTATATATTCGTGTAGATATTGAAAGTTACAATCTTTGCCTACACCTTTTAATATAATTCCTTCAAAAGAATCTTCGGTATGAATAATACCCGCCTTGCTTGCTACAGCTTGTATATGAGAAATGCCTGAGATATTTTTAAATTTTGGGTAAAAATTTTGCTTTATTAAAATGGGTGTTTTAGAAACTTCAGATTGATTATCATCATAGTTTGAAATTATTACATGACCATTAAAAGCTGAAACTTTTTCTCGTATTTTTTTTTGCAGTCCTACACTTATGGCCACAGAAAGAATCATCATCATAATGCCAATTGCGATAGCCGTTGTTGCAATTTTTATAATTGGTGAAGAAATACTACTTTTATAACTTTTAGTAGTAATTAGTTTTTTTGAAATAAAATATTCTAAATTCAAATTTGTTTTTACTTTTGAGTTCAAAAATACATCTTAAACTCTAATTACACTAATAATTTTATTACACCTATATATAATGAGATATTTAGCTTCATTTTTTGGATTTTTGTTTTTTACTCTATCGTGTGGAAATTCTGTGATAAAGAAAGAAAGAAAAGGAAATGTAACAAAAGAAATAATTAAAATTGACACTATTTTTGAAAAATTAAAAATGGGTGCAGATAATTTTGTACGCTACCTGCCTTTGCTAGCAGAAAAAAAAGTAGGTATTGTAACCAATCAAAGTGGCCTTTTATCTGACGGAACACATGTTGTTGATTTTTTACTTTTAAAATCTATAGATGTTAAACGAATTTTTTCTCCAGAGCATGGATTTAGAGGGAATGCAGATGCTGGAGAACCTATAAAAGATGGGAAGGATAGCAAAACCGACTTGCCTATAATTTCGCTATATGGTGACAATAAAAAACCCAAACAAGACCAGTTAAAAGGAATTGATGTAATGGTTTTTGATTTACAAGATGTTGGCTCTCGATTTTACACCTACATATCGTCGCTACACTATGTAATGGAAGCCTGTGCTGAAAACAATATAACACTAATTGTTTTGGATAGACCAAACCCGAATGGCAAAATTGTAGATGGTCCTGTTTTAGAAAAAGAATTTACAAGTTTTGTAGGAATGCATCCCATACCTGTTTTGCATGGAATGACAATAGGCGAATATGCAAAAATGATTAATGGGGAAAAATGGCTTAAAAATAATATTCATTGTGAGTTGATCGTAATTCCTTGCTTGAATTATAGTAGAACTATGGCTTATGATTTGCCTGCTAAACCATCACCAAATTTACCTAATGCCCAAGCTGTTAATTTGTATGCGAGTTTGTGTTTTTTTGAAGGCACCAATGTTAGCGTTGGCAGAGGAACGGAAAAACAATTTCAAATTTATGGCTCCCCTTTTTTACCTAAACGTAAATTTAGTTTTATTCCAACACCCAATATAGGGGCAAAAAATCCCATGCATAAAGATGCCCTTTGTTATGGCGAAGATTTGTCTTCTGTCTATAAAATAAAGCAATTGGAGTTAAAATGGCTCTTAAAAGCATATAACGAAACCTTTGATAAAGCTAAGTTTTTTAATTCCTTTTTTGTCAAACTAGCTGGAACACGAAAGCTACAAGAACAAATAAAATTAGGTGTTTCTGAAAAAGAGATTAGAAATAGTTGGAAAGAGGGGTTGAAAAAATTTAAAACAATGAGAGCCTCTTATTTAATTTATAATTAAAGGATGCTGCAACAGAGGCAATAATATTTTACATGGTATCTTTTGTAAATGTAATTTTTTGTTTCATTTTCTCAACAATATTATAGGCTGCAGGACAAATGGGGATATTTTTTAATGTAACATCTGTAATTTGATTGAATTTTTTTCGGTCGGTGTGAGGAAATTCACGACAGGCTTTTGGCCGAATATCATAAATAAAGCATTTATTATTGGCATCTAGAAAAGTACAAGGAACAGTGTTTAGTACATAATCGTTATCTTCATCAATACGCAAATACTGAGTAATAAAATCCTTTGGCTTTTGTTTGAAACTCTTTGATATTCTTTCGATATCGGTTATGGTAAATAAAGGCCCCGTAGTTTTACAACAATTGGCACATTCTAAACAATCGGTTTTTTTAAATTCCGCATCGTGTAAGTTTTGCATTATACCATCCAAATTTTTAGGTACACGCTTTTTTATCTTGTCAAAATATTTTTTAGTTTCCTTATGTGTATCTTTGGCAAGTTCTTTTAATTCGTCTAGATTTGGTTTTAGCATATTTTAAATTTCTTAGCACAAAAATAGATAACTTTAGACTAGAAAACTAATTATAGCATTGCCTATAAAAAGATTATACATAAATTCAGCATAGATGAAAGACCTATTTGGCAAAGCTATTTTAGATTATTTAACCCACAATTCTCCCGAAAATTTAATTACAGAAACATCTATATCTGATGAAGAAGAAATGAGTGTTGCCTATTTGTTTAGAAGTTTTGATGAAATGCCAAAAATAGAACAGAAAGCATTGCAGTTGACAAAAGGTATGGTTTTAGATGTTGGTTGTGGCTCAGGAACTCATTCACTTTACTTGCAAGAAAAAGGCTTTAACGTAACTTCTATTGATGTTTCTGAGAATGCCATAAAAGCTTGCAAATTACGAGGTATAAAAAAAGCTAAAGTTCAAGATATTTTGACGCTTGAGAATGAAAAGTATGATACCATTTTACTTTTGATGAATGGAACTGGTATTTTTGGAACTTTAGAAAATTGTTCGAAATACTTATTAAAATTAAAATCTCTTTTAAATGAAAACGGGCAAGTTTTAATTGATAGTTCTGATATCATTTATATGTTTGATAAAGATGAAGATGGTGCTTATGAAGTTTCTGCAAATTATTATTATGGTGAATTAACTTTTACTGTTCAATATAAAGGTGAAACTGAAGATTCATTTCCTTGGTTGTATTTAGATTATAATACTTTACAAAATGCTTGTTTAGCAAATGGTTTAGAATGCGAATTAATTCTAGAAGGTGAACATTTTGATTATTTGGCAAAAATTACAAAATAAAAAAATCCCAAAACGTTAATTTTGGGATTATATTTTTTATTACGTTAAATTTATTATTCCATATATTTCATCATCATTCCTTGAAGCGCCATTCCCCATTCTTTTCCAGACTCCATGTTTTTCTTTAATATTTCAGAAGCAGTGTCAGAAATTTTCTTTCCAACAGGCGATTCATAAAATTTAAGCATTTCTTTAACATCATCGTGTGTGTATGATGTCATATAATTTTCTGCCATAGCATCATATAATGAAGGTAATGTTTCATCAAACTCTTTTGAAAATTCTTCAAATTTTGCTTCTGGAATCATAGCCTTAATTTGGTCTTTTGCCAATTCCATTTGAGATGCAGAGCCCGACGCTTTAATAACTTTAATAACATCTGCTTTAAATTCGTCTTGTGCTATTGTTAGTTGAGCTACTAAAAGTAAAACAACTGATAAAATAATTTTCTTCATTATAATAGTTTTTTTTATTGCGTAAATATAAACTTTTTTTTTAAAATTATGGTATATTTAGGTATTTATGGGTCTGAAGTGAAACCCTCCATTTTGGGTTTTTCATAACATAATCAACTATTAATGGGGTCATTTGTTCTTTTTTACTCCATTCGGGTTGTAAAAACAAAATGGCCTCTTTATTTACTTTTGCTGCTTGTTCTTCTGCAAAAATAAAATCGTGTTTGTTGAAAACAATAACTTTTAATTCGTTTGCAATATTGTATGCCTCATCAACAGGCAATTTATTTTTTTTTGGTGAAAGACAAAACCAATCCCATTGACCGGTTACCGCATAAGCACCAGATGTTTCAATATGAACCTTTAAATGTTCATTTTTTAACTTTGCTGTTAAGTTTGACATGTCCCACATTAAGGGTTCACCACCAGTAACAACAACAGTTTCGGCATGTTTTTTGGCATTTTCGACAATGATATTTGAATGAGTTGGAGGGTGTAATTCTGAATTCCAACTTTCTTTAACATCACACCAATGGCAACCAACATCACAACCTCCAATTCGAATAAAATATGCGGCCGTTCCTGTATGGTATCCTTCTCCTTGTATGGTGTAAAATTCCTCCATTAAAGGAAGCATTACCCCTTTTTCAACTGCTAATTGTGTTTCTTTATCTAACATTATATTTTTAATAGTATGCAAATATAGGCAATGGGAATTAAAATTTTGAAAAAAGAAAACAGAATGTAACGAATAGCTTTAAGGTATAAAAAGCCGCATAGGCCAGCAGTGCTTAATTTTTCATGTCTTTTAACAAACCCTTTGCAAAATAACCAATTATTGCAATTCCGAATAAAATGCAAATCCACATAAAAGCATTTGATTGCCAAAAGGGTTTTTTAGAAGTGTTTTCTTTTTCAGTTTCAATTGTTGTAAGGTTTGAAATTGTTGCTTTTGGATAATCAATCTTAGATTCATTAATAAAATTACCCAAATCATACTGAGGCTTTGTCAATGAAGAATCAATACTAACTTGGTACTTTTCATTAGTTTTTATGTCTGCAATTACATATAATGACTTTTGTAGTAATTCAATTTCACTAAAAGCTAAAGGTTGATTGTCTTTATTTTCAATTTCAATTGTGAATTTTTTTTCAAAAAAACCATTTAACTGAAAAGAATTTAAAGTGCTTGAGTTTAAAACAAAATTTGAAACTTCTTCTTGAAAAATTTGAGTCTGTCTTTTTATCGTTTTTGTTTTTGTTAACAAAAGACTAGCATTTCTTGAAAACAACTTGTTTGAAATTACAAATGAAATTTGGTCTACTTTTTGAAAATCATCCGCTAAAAAAGTAATTATTGTTTTCTTGTCTTTCTTGTTTTCTGTAATTTTATATTGAAAATTTGTTACTTGGCATGTTTGGAGCTGCTTTCGATTAATCTTAAGACTTCCTACTTCGGATATGTTTATAGGCAAAGACTCTTTGTCATTTAACACAATTTTTAAAAAATTATAATCATTATTAGGCAATGTTACCGTTTTAATAACAAAATTATTGCTTATATGGTTAAGATTAGTAAATACTTGGTTTGAAATTAAGCCATACCAGTCTTTAGCATTATAACTGCCTGATATTTTATATTTTTTATTGTGTTTGGTGTTTGAAATTTTAAATGCTAATTCATTATTCTTGTTAAACAATTCATTGTCAATAACTAGTTCAGTAATGGAGTCTAACCGGCTTGTTTTGCTTATTATTTGTTTGCTTTTAAAAACGGCTTGTTCTGTATTTATGTTGTCTGAAGAAACAAGGTAAGAAACTTCATTGTTTTTAGAATCAAAAATTCTGAAATAGCTTAAGTTATCCATTGATGCAGAACGGACTTCTGGTGCAATAAAAATTTTATGATATCCGTTTTGTTTTACGTTTTCAATAGTTGCTTTATAATTTTGGGCAAAAGTAAAACCAAATATAAACACACAAATTATTTGAAGTTTAATTTTCATTTGATTCTTTTTTTGGGATTTCGTCTGAAACTAATTTTTGTATTTTTTGATAAACAAAAGATATGATTAAAACTAACACCCCCAGTAATATAAAGGCGGTTATTTTTCCTGATTCAGATGCATTATTAATGTCATACACAAATAATTTAATGATGGTTATACCTAATAAGGTTAAAGCTATAATTCTTAAATTTTTCCATTGCTTTCTTATTCCAACAACTAAAAAAATAAAAGAGAAGACTCCCCATAAAACAGGATATATAATTTTTATTATTTGTTGTTTAACTGTTTTAAATTTTATATTTAGATATTGATTTTTTTCGTAATCTAGATAATAGTCTGCTGCGTCTGGTTTTGGAAAATTTTGAGAAAACTGAACTTTATCAATACTGTTTTGAGAAAAATGCAAACCATGTGTCATGAATTCGTTACTTAAGATATAAACTATAGCAAACACAAACAGCCAAGGAGCGATTTTATAATTTAATATTTTTAGTTTAGGTTGGGTTATGGTAATTTTAAATAATTGAAATGCGAAAAAGGCTAAACAAGCTAGTGTAATATAATGCAAATAAAAAGCATAGTTTGTATTTGTTTCTTGGATAAAGTTTGCAGTAATTTCTTTGTTAGGGATATTAAAAAACCATACCATATAAAGAAAAGCACTTATTAACATAATAGCTACACGTGTTTTTATAAAAATTATGTTTTTATATTTTGAAACTAAAAACAAGACTAAAGCAGTATAAATAAAATGATAGGTCACCGAAAAAGACAATGCGGTATTTTTATTTAGAAACCATTGATTTGATTGATAAATGGTTTCTAAAATTCCTGTAAAGTAGATGACTAATACTGTTGCAATTACAAGTATTTTATTATAAAATGAAACGTCAAATGTGTAATTAAGTATTGTATAATTAGTAGCTTCTTTTTTAAGAAGAAGATATGTAACAATTAATGAAACAGAAACAAAAATACCTGATATGCATATTGGATTAAAAATTATTGAAAATTGATTTTCATTAAATGCATACTTATTCCAATCCATTATTAAACTAATAATTGTTAAAAACTGAACAAGAACAGCTCCTGTTTTAAACGAGGTTATTTTTGATTTTTGTGAGAACCAAAATAACAAAACAGCTTCGGCAGCCCAAAAAAGTGTAATTTGATTGCCATCAAATTGAATTGGAATAGTTAATGTTACAAAAGTTAAAGCCAGTCCAATTAAAAGATAAACAGCTTTTTTATCTAATCCAAATTTTTTATATAAAACTATGGCATAGCCCAGATTATATAATGCTAATAACAATGTAAAAATTCCTTTAAAATTGATTCCCCAATTGTGAATAATTCCTAAGCCTAAACCAAAAAACAAGAACGTGTTTACTACTAATATTCCGTATTCGATTGTTGAAAACACCCCTTTGTTTCTTAAATTATTCATCACAATTACAATGCTGAAAATGAAGTAGAATAAAGTTGCGAATAATAAAGCTCCCAAATGAGGTAATTTGTTATCGTATAATTCTGTTGTGTACCAAGAAGCAAATAAAATACTAGTTAATACGAATGATAAAATTGTAACTACTTTCCATTTTTTGAAGTAGGCAATTGCTAATAATCCAATGTTTAATATAGCTATATAACTAAATAATACTATGTAATTTCCACTTCCTGTGCTTATCATAAAAGGAACCGCAAAACCACCAATGTATGATAGAACAGCCAGTTCTTGCCTGTTGTAAGAAACAGAAACCAAGACACTAAATGCCGTAATTACAATCATTATAGCAAAGGCGACTGTTTGACTAAACAAATGATATTCATGAAAAGCAATAGCTATTGTAAAGTAAAAAATACTTATAGCCCCTGCTACTAAAACAGAACTAAAAGCTGCAAAGTTTTTCTTAAGTTTGTGGGCTACAGCCATTAACAATGAACCCGCTAAAATTCCAATTCCTACTCTTGCAGGCTCATTTAACCAATTTTTATCAATAGCTAATTTTACAAAAAAACTAATTCCTAAAACCAGAATTAATATTCCGATTTTATTAATTAAATTCTCTCCAATAAATTTTTCTAAATCAGGATTGTTATCTTTAAATTTATTAAACCATGATTTTTTTGGTACATAAGCCTGTTTTGGTACAGGAGGTAATTTTGATATAGAAATTGGTTCAACAGCATTTGTGGGGGTTTCTAAAACAGGGTTGTTGTTTTTATCAAATACAGAATCAACAATTAAAACCGGCTCTATTTGTTCAATTGTCTTAGGTATTTCATTAGGTTTTGAAACTTCTAAAATATCGTCTGTTGTTTTTTTAACTGATTTTAATTCGAGTTCCTTTTTTAGCTCTTGAATTTTATCATTTGTTTTAAATAATAAATTTTCTATGTTTTTGAACCTAGTGTTAATTGTATTAAAAATGACTATTAAAAAAAAAACTACTACTATATAAAACAGAAATTCCATAATTTAAATCATTAGGGTTAGGTCAAATGTAATAAAAAGTTTATTAAATAAATGTTTTATACATTTAACAATTCTAAAATACGGTGCTCTACAACTTCAGATTGCCAAATTTTTTCGATGTGATCCATTTGTAAAATATCAGCCATTATTTCATTTTGACGGTCTCCAACAGCTAAAGCCTCTGCATAAGGTTGATGGCTAAACGTAACTCTACTATATAAAGGAATCCATTTTTCAGGATGTTTATCTGAGAACCATTTTTCAATTTTCTTTTGCAATAAAAAATGAGCATCTGCAGTTTTTGTACTCATTTCTATGAAATTTCTGTACGACAACTCAGCTATAGCATCTGCATTTGGTTTGCGTAAATTTTCATATTCTGTAAAAATTGTTTGCCAATCGTCGCCATATTGCTGCATTAATTCATTTAAAACTGTGATGTCTTCAAAACCAACGTTCATTCCTTGTCCGTAAAAAGGAACAATAGCATGGCATGCATCACCAATTAAGGCAACAGTGTCATTATGTGTCCATGGAAAACACTTCATAGTAACCAAATAACTTTTTGGGTTTTTAAAAAAATCTTTTGATAGATCAGGAATAACTTCTGTCGTTGAAGGAAAATGTTTTGCAAAAAAGGCTACCAATACTTCTTCATTATTTAATTGTTCAAATGAATTTTCTCCTTTAAGCGGCATAAATAAAGTGCATGTAAAACTTCCATCTATATTAGGCAGAGCTATAAGCATAAAATTACCTCTAGGCCAAATGTGCAGAGAATTTTTATCTAATTTATGAGATCCATCAGCATTTGCTGGTATGTTTAATTCTTTATAGCCTATATCTAAAAATTCTTGCGAGTAATTAAACATGCTTTGTCGTTGCATTCTGTGACGAACTCTAGAAAAGGCTCCGTCAGAACCAAAAATCATATCAAACTTATGTTTTTTCCATTCTCCTTTTTCATCTTCTCCAACATGTAAAATAGCTTCCGATAATGAAACATCCCACACTTTTTGTTCAAAGAAAAATTCAACTCCGTTTGCTTCGGCTAAATCAATCATCTTTCGGTTTAATATTCCGCGAGATAATGAAAAAATAGCTTCGTTATCTTTTCCATATTTTTGAAAGTTTAGGTCTTGATCAACTGTATGTATGGCTCGCTTGTCCATTGGAATGCCAATTTTTTTAATTTCTTGTGCAATTCCTATGATTTCTAAAGCCTTCCAACCTCTGTTTGACATGGCAAGATTTATACTTCTACCCGAGAATTGAATATTACGAATATCGGGACTTCTATCATAAACATGTACTGAATGACCTGCTTTTCTTAGATATATTGCTAACAATGAACCAACTAATCCTGCTCCAACTATGGCAATTTTTTTTGGTGTTTGCATTTTTTTATACTTTGCTTTTATCAAAAAAATATGATAAAATTATGATTATTTATTTTTGAAAAACTATTTTATTTCCTACCGTCATGTTTTGTGATTTTGCCAAAACGCCACACATGTGAAAAAGCATTCTTGCTCCTACATTTCCGTCCCAATCATCATCACCTGGTGCAACTTCTACCAAATCAAACCCTATGATTTCTTTGTTTGATTCTGACAATCTACTTAATAAATATGCAGCTTGTTCATATGACAATCCTCCAGGAACTGGAGTGCCCGTATTGGGAGCGTATAAGCGACTCATTGCATCTATATCAAATGAAATACATACTTTTTGTGGTAACGAATATATCATATGGTCACATAAATGTTGCCAAGTATTTCCTTCAAAAAGTTGTTTTTTAATATCCGTGTCCGTGTGTACTAAAACTCTTCCTTTTTCTTCTTTTACAACATCAACTTCTTGTTTGCAAAAATCGCGAATTCCAACTTGTACTATTTTTGTAATTTGAGGAATCTGTAAAGCATTATACATAATTGAGGCATGGGAATATTTAAAACCTTCATAAGCAATACGCAAATCCATGTGAGCATCTAAATGTAGAATTCCAAAATCTTTATGTTTTGTTGCCAAAGCTTTATAATAACCCAAAGGTGTAGAGTGGTCTCCGCCAAGTAGCGCTACTTTTTTACCTTTATTCAACCAATATATGGTTTGTTGCTCTACCGCATCAACCATATTGAAACAAGCATGATTTATTTTTTCTAAATCTTGTTTTAAACTAAAGTTTTCTTCTAAATTTTCTCCTTTTTCAAGAGCATTGATGATAGGCTGAGCAAGTTTTTTATATTTTTTTGAATTGGAAGAAATATCTTTTGGTGCTTCATCTAAATGAATTCCTAATTTCCATAATTCTGGAAATTCTTGATGTAATAAGTCGATTTGAAATGATGCTTCTAAAACGGCTTCAGGACCATCACTTGCTCCTGATCCATAACTCACCGTTACTTCCCAAGGTACTGGAATTATAATTATTTCTGATTGTTCTGAAGAAAAAGGCAAACCAAAAATGGTAGCATCTGCTAAGCCAGGTTGCGATGGGTCAAATGTATTTATTATATCTTGTTTGTTCATTTTATAGATATTGGATGTCAGATGTTAGATTTTCGGATAAATTTCGTAAAATTTGATGATAGTTTTATTGATTGATGTTTTAATTTTTTGATTTATTTTGTAAATACTTCATAAACTTGATTGTCATTTTAATTAAAACTAAAAGGTCATTATTTAATAACTCATAATCAGAATCTTTTATATAATTTAAATCTTTTGAAACTAACAATTGTGTTTCTATTTCATAACAAGAACCTAATGTGTTTTCTAAAAAAATATTAAAAAATGTTTGTCAGATGATTTTGCTGAACCTTCTGCTATATTTGATGGAATAAAAATAACAGCTCTTGTTAATTAACTAATTAATCCAAATTTTTTAGAATCTGGAAAAACGCTTTTTTTTTATATATTTTGGGACAAAATTTTATACTGTTTTTCCAAATTTCTAATTTTTTATAATTATGCATGTTTTTTAATATATATTGTCAGAAAAATCAAATATCTGAAAATCTATTCGGATAATATTCCTTTTTTCAAAATTTGGCCAAATTGATACATATCTTCAAAACTTGAATAAATTGGAACGGGTGCTAAGCGTATTACATTTGGTTCTCTCCAATCTGTGATTACTCCGTTTTTCATTAAATACTCAAATAAACTTTTACCTTCGCCATGAAGAAAAACAGATAGTTGGCAAGCTCTTTCGTTTTGATTTGAGGGCGTTATAATTTCAAATGAACTATCAACTTCTTTATCAATTTCGTGTAAAATAAATTCTAAATAAGACGTAATTAAATTACGTTTTTTAATTAATTTTTTCATGCCAATTTCGGCAAACATATCTACTGATGCCAAATATGGTGCCAAAGAAAGGATTGGTAAATTACTTATTTGCCAACCGTCTGCGCTTCGAGCTGGATCAAATGTGGGCTCCATTAAAAATCGTCTGTCTTTATTGTGTCCCCACCAACCCGAAAATCTTGATAAATTGGTGTTGTTATGATGTTTTTCGTGCACAAAATATCCTGAAGCGTTTCCAGGGCCAGAATTCATATATTTATAACTGCACCAAGCAGCAAAGTCTATGTTCCACTCGTTTAGTTTTAATTCAATGTTTCCTGCTGCGTGTGCTAAATCCCACCCTACATAAGCTCCATATTTATGTCCCGCTTCTGTAATGGCTTTCATGTCAAAAACTTGACCTGTATAATAATTTACACCTCCTATTAATACTAAAGCTAGTGCATCTCCTACTTCATCAATTTTAGCTAAAACATCTTCCAGCCGAATGTTGTGTTCTCCTTCTCTTCTTTTAATTTCAACAATAGCATCTTCTGGTTTTAAACCATGAAAATCGACTTGACTTTGAAACATATATTGGTCTGAAGGAAATGCTTTTTCTTCGCAAATAATTTTATATTTTTTTGGTGTTGGTTTATAAAACGACACCATTAGTAAATGTAAATTAACCGTTAAGGTATTCATAACTCCTACTTCTGACGGCTTAGCCCCTACAATTTCTGACAGGGGTTTGCAAAATCGTTCATGATAATCCCACCAAGGTTTTTTGGCATAAAAATGGCCTTCAACGGCAAGATTTGCCCAATCATTCATAACCTCATCTACATATTTTTTTGTTCGTTTAGGTTGTAACCCTAAAGAATTTCCTGTAAAATAAATAACTTGTTTTCCGTTTACTTTTGGATATATAAATTCGTCTCTATATGAATTTAATTCGTCTTGAGCATCTAACTGTTGCGCAAATTCTTTTGTATTTTGGAAATTCATTTTTTTTTTTTAATATTTAATGGGGTGGTGTTTGTGTATCTACTTTGTATTGTGTGTAAAAATAGCGAAAAGTTTATAGGTTTAAAAGTATAGTTCTTTAAAAGTTTAATTTTATGTAAGATCATTGTTCATTAGCCCTAATGGGAATGACATCCTTTTTTGTAAAAAAAGATACAATGAACAGTAGGAAAATACATTGTTAATTGGCTCGTGCCATTTGCTTTTAATAAAAAAATCTCATCATTGCTGATGAGATTTAATGTTTTTATAAAACCGAAAGACAAGTTGAAATTAAATGATCAACATGGCATCTCCGTACGAGTAAAATTTATAGTTTTCTTTGATTGCTATTTGATAAGCTTCTTTCATTAAATCATGACCACAGAATGCAGAAGCCATCATTAACAAGGTTGATTTTGGCAAATGAAAATTTGTAATCATACAATTTGCGATACCAAAGTCATAAGGAGGATATATAAATTTATTAGTCCATCCTGAAAATGGATTTAGAGTGTTTTGTGATGAAACAGTGCTTTCTATGGTGCGCATTGAAGTTGTACCTACTGCACAAATTCTTTTTTTATTAATTTTTGCCAAATTAACAATATCACATGCTGCTTGATTAACTACCATTTCTTCTGAATCCATTTTGTGCTTAGATAAATCTTCTACCTCAACCGGATTAAAAGTTCCTAGGCCTACGTGAAGGGTTACTTCGGCAAATTCGACTCCTTTAATTTCTAATCTTTTTAATAGGTGTTTAGAAAAGTGTAAGCCTGCAGTTGGTGCTGCTACAGCTCCTTCTTCTTTTGCGTAAATAGTTTGGTAGCGTTCTGCATCTTCAGGAATTAAATCTCTAGTGATGTATTTTGGTATTGGAGTTTCGCCAAGTTCTGTAAGTTTTTTTCTAAATTCTTCGTAAGATCCATCGTAAAGAAAACGCAATGTTCTACCACGTGATGTGGTGTTATCAATTACTTCGGCAACTAATGAATCGTCTTCTCCAAAGTATAATTTGTTGCCAATTCTAATTTTACGAGCTGGGTCAACTAACACGTCCCAAAGACGCTGTTCTGCATTAAGCTCTCTTAATAAAAAAACTTCGATGCGTGCACCTGTTTTTTCTTTGTTACCGTATAAACGTGCTGGAAAAACTTTTGTGTTGTTTAAAACCATTACATCGCCTTCATCAAAATAATCAATAACGTCTTTGAACATTTTGTGTTCAATTGTTTTTTCTTTTCTGTTGATAACCATTAAACGAGATTCGTCTCTGTTTTCTGCTGGATATTCTGATAATAATTCGTCTGGAAGATTAAATTGAAAATGAGATAATTTCATTGATCGTTTGTTGATTTATGGTTTTTGAATTTTGATTTCAGGATTTTCTAAACTCAAAAGAGTGCAAATATACGATTGTGAAATAGGCCTTGTCAAGTGTTTTGATGTTTATTTTTATTTTTGCAACAAATACAGGCCTTCACAAGGTGTTTGTTTGGCTTGTTGGGTTCTTTATTCTGAAATTTGAAACCCTATGCTTTTTAAATCTTCCCAAAAAGTAGGGAATGATTTTGAAACCACTTCGGCTTCATTAATGATTATATTGGTTTGTAATGCTAATGGTGCAAATGCCATTGCCATTCTGTGATCTTGATAGGTTTCTATTGTAACGTTATCTTTTATATGAGACGATGGTTCTAAAATTAAACTGTTATTTGTAACCGAAATTTGCGCTCCAAGTTTTGACAATTCGTTTTTTAAAGCTTCTAATCTATCTGTTTCTTTTATTTTTAAGGTATGTAAACCTGTTAAATGACAACCCATTCCTAATCCGAAACAGGTTACTGCAATGGTTTGGGCTATGTCTGGAGATGATTGTAGGTTGTAGGTTGTAGGATGTAGGTTTTGAGAATTGAATTTTGAAATAGTAATTAAATTTTCATTAAAAACTGTTTCTACTCCAAAATCTTTGTATATTTCTGCTAATGCCGAATCTCCCTGTAAGCTGTTTTGCTTATAGCTTGATAAAGTTATTTGAGTACCAATATCTGAAAGTGCCACGATGGAATAAAAATATGATGCTGACGACCAATCTGATTCAATTGTGAATTGTGAATTGTGAATATTGGCTTTTGAATTTACAATAATAATATTTTTTTCAAAACTAGTTTCAACCCCAATGTCATTCAGTAAAGCCAATGTCATTTTTATGTATGGAATAGATGTAATTTGTCCTTCTAAAGTTAATTCTAAACCGTTTTCTAATTTTGGAGCAATTAATAATAGTGCAGAAATGTATTGACTGCTAACATCGGCTTTTAATGACACTCTGTTTTTTGTGATTTTTTGACCTTTGATTTTAATTGGAGGGAAACCTTCGTTTTCTTCATACGTAATTATGGCTCCAAGTTGTTTTAAAGCTTCAACTAATATTTTTATTGGACGTTGTTTCATTCTTGAAGAACCCGTTAAAACTATTTCTTTATTTTCTTGAATAGCAAAAAAAGCAGTTAAAAAACGCATGGCTGTTCCTGCATGATGAATGTCAATTGTTTTGTCCTTTGATGAAATTGCTTTTTGCATTACATCTGAATCATCTGAATTTGAGATGTTTTTTAATGTAATGTTTGGATACAAGGCTTGTAGTAATAGTAATCTATTGCTCTCAGATTTTGATCCGGTTATATTAAGCATCCTTTCCTCCGATTGAGGAGTTAATTGTGAGGAAGAAAGTTTAAAATTCATTGAGTTGCTGCGATTTAATAAAACACAAAGTTAAGTATTTTGAAGTAGATAGGAAAAAAATTATTTCAATTTTTCATTATCTTTATGTCTATTTTTATCTCGTATAGATTTTAATTCTAATTTTTTATCAAATGCTTCTTGAAGATTAATTCCAGTTTGGTTGGCTAAGCACAAAATTACAAAAACAACATCGGCAAGTTCTTCGCCGAGGTCTTTGTTTTTATCGCTTTCTTTTTCAGATTGCTCTCCATATCTACGAGCAATTATTCGGGCCACTTCACCAACTTCTTCCGTAAGTTGCGCCATGTTAGTAAGTTCGTTAAAGTAACGAACTCCGTGCTCTTTTATCCAAATATCTACTTCTAGTTGGGCATTTTTGATATTCATTATTATAGAGGCTTTATATTTTTACTAAAACTATTTTTTCGGTTTGTTTTTCAATCATCATTTTATAAAAGTTTTTAAGCATTGTATATTGTTCAGCTGGAACTATTGATGCATTAATACTAAACGACGAAGATATTTGAATTGTATTTGCGGTATTACTAATGTTAAATAAGTAACTGCCATAATTCTCTTGCATAGCTACATTTATTTTTTCCGGTATAAATTCTATTTTATAACCTTCTGGAATATTTAAAGTAATTTTATACAAATCAGCAAATGGTATTGAAAAATCTATTGGAAAATTTCTGTTTTCTAACTTAAATGGATTTTCTTTAGTTTCAAAAAAAAGTAATGGAGAAATGTACATTTTTTCACCTATAATTTCAACTAAATTTGAATTTTTAAACGAATAGGTTTCAACAATAGGCTTTTCCAAATCTTGCATATTAGAAACAGAATAATCATCTATTTGAATTCCTTGATATCTCTTTTCAAGTTTTTCAATGTACGTTTCTTCATTTAGTTTTGAATTGTTTTCTCTAAAAAAATAAGCGTTATAATCAAAATATTGATCCCTTAATTTTCCTTCAATAATTCCTGATTGATCAATATTTGCCATAATGATTACGTTTTCTTTTGAAATATTTGTTGGTAATAAATCAATATTTATTGAGCTTCCTGTATCTCGAATTAATCTTCCCGACCAGTTTAAATCACGAAGGGGTAAAATTCCAGGTAAAGAGTTTTTACTTGTTGCATCTAATAAAATTATTTTATTTTCTAGTTCAATTCCGGCAATTACATAATTAAAAGCTGAACGAGAAGGGTATAAAGCTATCCCATTTGAACGAGTACTTAATAAAACAGGATTTGCTTTTAGACCTGCATAGCGTAACATAGCCGTAAGCATAAGGTTTATGTCTGCTACATTTCCTGATTGCTCTTTATACGCCTTATTGACACCTTTTAAACAGCTATATCCGTTGCTTTCATTCCAGTTCATTTTGTTTTTTACAAAATTTAAAATCGCAATGGCTTTTTGTGAAGGAGAAGATATATTTTGTAGCAATGCATCAATTTCTGTTTCAAAGTAATTTGTTTTATTTAATTCTGGTCCAAAATCGTCATAATCATATATAGTTTTTGTTATAGTCTCCCAATCTGTAGAATATGTTTGCATCATTGAATTTGGAAACTTAGTCATTGCCAATTCATGGAACAAAGATGACATATAGTTTCTTATATTATTTACATATGGTTCATTTTTAACAGCCGAAACATTTTCTAATGAATATGTTGTTTTTGTTTCTGAAAAATTTATTTCTTCTACATTAAAATTAGCATTTGAAACTCGGTTTATTTCTTGTCTGTCTTTGCTTCTTAAAATTATTTTTTGAGTAATATTTTCTTTTTCTTTTTTTGGAATTAAATACCCTCTAAAATGTGTGTTGTACTCGTAATATTGAGGTATGGAAGTCTCATATTCTACATAATCAATTGGAATACTTGTTTGAAATTCCCATTCATCAATTGTTCCTTTTCCTATATCTTTTATAACGTATTCCAGTTCTATAATTGAACCTTCTTTAACGTTAGGCATTGCTATTTTCTTTTTTGACCAAAATTGATTTGTTTTTTCTTCGAATTCACCATCTGATCTGAGTTTTGATTTTTCTATCTTTTTTCCTTCAAGATTGTAGGTATTTGCTGATTTAATATATAATGTTTGCTTAGCATTTGTTTCATTATACAGAGGTATTTCAAAGTTTCCCCAATCGTAGCCTTCTTTTTCATAAATTTTTATTTTTACTTTTATATTAGTTATTATATAAAAACCTTCTTGTTGGTTGAACTCAAAACTAACTTTACCTTTTTTAAATAAAATTGCTGCAACGGCACTTGAATCAAGTGCATGATTTGTTTGGCTAAGTTCTTCAATTGTAACTTCCCCCAATTCGTATTTTTGGCTAAAAATGTTAAAGGACACCAAAAATGTTAAAATAAGTAGTTTTTTCATGTTTATAAAGATTTTGTAATAACAATTTTTAAATTATCGCTTTTTGCGATTTTTTCTCTAAAGTTTCTATAGGTTTCATATTTCAAACTTTCGTAAAAGCCTTCTTTTATGATTAATTTTCTTTTGTATAGTATTCGTTTTGAATCCGTGATGCTAAGTTGAATTTTATAATATCCAAACTCATTATTTATTTCTATATCATCAGGTTTAGCTTCAATTTCATATCCATCAGGAAGTACGATTTCAATTTGATCTTCATCGGTATACCCTCTTTGAATTTCAAAAGGAAATTTACGTAATTTATATCTTTTTGGTACGTATGAATTTTGATTAAAAGGATTTAATACAAACATAAGCTTTTGGTTAAAATTTTGAGCATATGATTCTGCTTCAAATTCTAATTCTTCTGTAAATTCAATGTTGTTTTTATCATTATTTTGTTTAATATCCTTTAAAATAAAGTTATTAATATTACTGAATTCTTGTTTGTATTTTTTTATTTGATCCTCACTACTGAGTCTTACTTTTGCCTGTTCCCAGTCGTATTGTAAACCTTTTGATTTGATTGTTAAATTGCCCGTTAACATTCCTTTTTCATTTATTTGATAACTACCTTTATATGATTTTAAATTATCAGATTCTGAAAATGTATTTGTTTTAACAATTTCTCCACCATCTGGTTTGATTACTAGTGCATTTCTGCCATCAGTAAAGTCACCACAAAACCCAAATGGGGAAGTTTGACTGGTACACTCAAGCCAAACATAGTGGTTATCGACAGGGATTGACAATATCATGTGATTGCCTTGCATTGAAACAAAATCATTATCAATATCTCTTTTTTCAGAATCTCCGTAGATTAGAGTATAATATGACTTAACACCTACAACTTCTAATAATGATTTTGCATAATTGGTTAATGCCTTACAATCTCCATAACCCAGATTGTCGACATCTTTTGCCATCATTGGCTTCCATCCGCCAATACCAATTTGAACGCTTATATATCTGGTGTGTTCTTGTAAAAAATTATAAATTATTTTTGCTTTATTTATAGGGTCTTTTTCAGCACCAACTAATTCTATTATTTTGCTTTTTGTTTTGTTAGGAATATCCGATATACCCTGGGCTAGTTTTTCGGAATACCATATTCCATATTCTTTCCAAGATTTTGCGTTTCCTTCAATTTCTTCAAGATTAAATTTTTCTAAACTAAATGAAACATTTGGAACTATTTTTTGAAATGGTGGTGCATCGTTTTCTTTCTTTAGCGAATTAATATTGGAAACTTTATAATGCAAAGAATTGGTGTGTTCTGTTTTTTCAATAGCATACCCTTCTATATTTAATTCTTTATATTTAAATCCTAAATCACTCGGATATTCAATTTTAAACTCTGAGTTTTCAACACTTTCAAAATAATCATTAATAGGATACCATTTTGGTATAAAAGCCGTGTTTTTACTTTCGACCTCACTTTCAAAAATAAGGGTAAATGGGTATGCTGTGGGTGTATAATTTAAATAGAGAACCCTTCCGCTTAACATTAAAGAAAAACCATCGGCTACACTTTGATCGACAAAGTCTTTTTGTTTGATTTTTTTTATTTCGTTACCATTAGAATCTAAAATTATTGCTTGTATTTTTTTTATTTTTTTGGATTCAGAATAGTATTCTTTAGCGTCTATGTTTTTTATTCCATTTTTATTTAAAACAGTAACTACTACTCTTTTTACTATTGAATATGATTTTTGAGATGCAATAGTAATTTGAATGGATTGTTCTCTAATTACACTATTGGCATCAGTTCTAAATTCTGATGTAATAAAACTTGTGCTATAATTTTGTTGGGAGTAAGAACCTAAACAGTGAAGCAATAAAATTAATATTATATTTCGCATTAAAATTTGTTAATTTATTATTAACGTTAAATGTATGTTTTTTTTTTTTTAATCAAAAAGTTATTCTTTATTTTTAGTATCAATAATTATGGTGACTGGTCCATCATTTATTAAAGCAACTTTCATGTTTGCTCCAAATTGACCAGACTGTACTTTTTTGTTGATTTTTAATTCAATACTTGAAAGAAAATTTTCGTACAACGAAATAGCTTTTTCGGGCTTTGCTGCTTTTATATATGAAGGGCGATTGCCTTTTTTTGTTGAAGCATGTAAGGTAAATTGACTAACTACAATAACTTCTCCATCAATGTCTTTTAGAGATAGATTCATGATGTTTTTTTCATCTGCAAAAATGCGAAGGTTTGTGATTTTTGAAACCAACCAGTCAATATCTTCTTGATTGTCTAGCTCTTCGATTCCTATCAAAATTAATAAGCCATGATTTATTTGGGCAACAACTGCTTTTTCAATGGTTACTGATGCTTCTGATACTCTTTGAATTACCGCTTTCATATAAATTGTATATTATGAATTGTATATTTATAATTCACAATTAGTTACTCGCTTTTTCTAGTTTTATCACTTTCAGCTCTTTCGTCTCCATAAATGTCATTTCTGTAATTATCCTCGTCTCCTTCTAATAATTGAAGGTAGGTTTTATATCTTGACCATCCTATTTGGTCTTGTTCTAATGCGTCTTTAATAGCACAATGAGGTTCTTCTTTATGCAAGCAATTATTAAATTTGCATTTTTCTTTTAAGACAAAAAATTCAGGAAAGTAATTACCAATTTCTTGTTTTTCCATATCTACAATTCCAAAACCACGTATTCCAGGAGTGTCAATAATTTGTGCACCAAAAGCCAAATCAAACATTTCTGCAAATGTTGTAGTATGTTTTCCTTGCGAATGAGATGCTGAAATTTGTTTAGTTTTTAAATTCAATGAAGGTTCTAAAGTATTCACCAAAGTTGATTTTCCAACACCTGAATGTCCTGAAAACATTGAAACTCTATCTTTCATTAAAGCTTTAAGTTCTTCAACTCCTGTTCCATCTTTTGCCGAAACACGCAAACATTTATAGTTAATTTTAGTATAAATATGTTGCATGTATAATTGTTCGTTTAATGTAGGCTCATCAAAAGTATCTATTTTATTAAAAACAATGACAGCCTCAATTCCATAAGCTTCTGCTGTAACTAAAAATCTATCTATAAAACTTGTTGTTGTTGGTGGATTATTAATTGTTACCAATAAAATAACAATATCAATATTTGATGCAATAATATGCATTTGATGCGATAAATTAACCGATTTTCTTACGATATAGTTTTTACGATCATGTATGGTATGAATTGTTCCAATATTTGCTTCATCTAGGTTATCCACATCAAAGTCTACCACATCTCCAACAGCAATGGGGTTAGTGCTCTTAATTCCTTTCATTCGAAATTTACCTTTAATACGACATTCGAAAAATTGATTTTCGTATGATTTAACGGTGTACCAACTTCCTGTAGATTTATAAACGATTCCTGTCATGTTTGCAAAGATATACAAACTAACTTTATTACATAAAAAAAAGGCTATCCTAAATTAGATAGCCTTTTAAAAATTTAATATTTAACTGAGCTTTTAAAATAAATTTACTGAATAATCATTCTTCCTAATTTATCCGCTTTTTTTCTTGAAGCATAAATTAAAAATTCGTTATCATTTTTTCTATAATAAACACCTGGTCTTATTACTAATTCGTTTTTGATTACTTCTTCTGGATCAAATCTTGTGATATTACCTTTAGCATCAAATCTAAATAAAGTTGGAACTGCATTGTTATAATTACCTAAACTTTTTATTTCCTCAATATCAGTAATTCCTTTATTTTTTTTATTATCATTAAAAATAATATTTAATTGACCATCTTTATAAATAGGAATAGCACTTAAGTATTCAGGACCTTTACCCATTACCGCTAATGGAATTGAAACGCTCATTCCTACTGAAAAACTTCCACTACTTGAACCTCCTGAAAAACCAATAGATAATACTGAAACTGCTGCTGCTTGATCTTTTGCTACTACATTACTCCATTCTAGAGAACCATCAGGTTTTAAGCAGGTTACAATTATTTCATTTTTAACAAAAGTTATAGGTTGAATTGCAAATGGACCTATTCCAGATTTTTTACCTACAATTACTAGTTGATATTCTGATAAAACAATTAAACCTCCATCATTTTTTTCAATTATTGTATGAATATTATATAATGGTTTTACATCTTTTCCTTTTTTAGCTCTTCTTTCTCCTAATAACTTTACTTTGGTTTCATAGTCAAACTCATTAAATTTAAGGTTTTCATTTACGTTTGTTGCTAAATTAATTGTTGCATTGTAAACGCCTTTTAATTCTTTATTTGCTTTTCCATTATCTCTAACACTTGAATAAAAACCTACTAATTGTAGCGTTTTTTTATTCGTAGCCATCATTTTACAATTGATTATTTCTTTATCTTTAAAATTAATATCAATTACTTCTTTTTTATAAGCATTCGCATTTTTAAATGCAAAAACTTGAAATTTTTCAACTTTTTCTTTCTTTTTAGAATCTCTATAACTTTCATTAACTACTAAGAAAACGTCGTTAAAAACATTTACATCAAAATCTGACAAAATAAATTGATAATCTTTTTTTGAATCATCATAAGTAACTTTATCTATGTTTGAAAAAACTTCTTTTAAGTTAGAGTCAAATAATTTTAGTGCATATTTTAGTGCATCTTCCTTTTCAAAAACAGCAGTATGCATAATTAGGATACTGTTTTCATCTGGTGAAACTTTAAAATAAAAAGCTCCTTTGTCTCTATTTTTAGCTACTTCAGATTCGAAAAGTGTAAGCATGTTTTTTTTCAACTTTCCATCTTCACCAAGCTCCAAACCTACTAAAGTATATATCTTGTCTTTTTTATGATACACACTTCCAATAATATATGGTTTACCATCTAACAAAGCTACTTCTTCAAATTCTATCTCTCTATCTTTTAACTCAGGCAAAACGATTAGTTTACTTGAAAGCATTTTCATTTCACCGGAACTAAAAGTTTTAATGTAATAATCATTCTTACCTTTTAAAGCTAAGGCATATACAATTCCCTTATTTTCGCCAAAAAGCTTTACAATTTTAGCTTTATCATCTGGTAATTCAACACCATAAGAAATTTTGATATTCTCAATATCATACTGTGCAAAAAGATTTGTACTACACCCTACAAGGAGTGCAAGAAAAAAATAGATTTTATTCATTTTTTATATTTTTCTTGCAATAGTAAGAAAAAAAAACGACAATCAGTTATTTACAACCTTTTCTTGATGATTTATACTTTCTTGGTGAATGGCTTTAAACAAATGCATCACAAAATCATTGCTTAATCCTTTTTCTTCACCCTCTAAAATCATTTTTCCTAAAATTTCATTCCAGCGTTTGTTTTGAAGGATAGCTACATTTTTTTCTTTTTTAAGCAAACCTATTTTATCTGCAACTTTCATTCTGTTGCCTAAAACTTCTAATATTTTGCCATCAAATTCGTCAATTTGAGAACGCAAACCGTTCATTTTACTGTTATAATCCCCTTCTTCATCTGATTCTTTTCTAACTTTTAAATCCTTAAATATTTGTTTTAAAGTTGCGGGTGTTACTTGTTGTGCTGCATCACTCCATGCGTTATCTGGATCTGTATGTGTTTCAATAATTAGTCCATCAAAATTCATGTCTAATGCTTGTTGAGACACTTCTTGAATCATATCTCTTTTTCCTGTAATGTGCGATGGGTCACAAATTAAAGGTAAATCTGGGAAACGATTTTGCAAGTCGATAGGTATCTGCCATTCGGGTATGTTTCTATATTTTGTTTTTTCATAGGTCGAAAACCCTCTATGAATAACTCCTAACTTCTTAATATTGGCTTTATATAGTCTTTCTACGCCACCAATCCACAACGCTAAATCTGGATTAACAGGATTTTTAACCAATACTATTTTATCTGTTCCTTCTAAGGCATCAGCAATTTCTTGAACTGCGAATGGGTTAACAGTAGTTCGTGCGCCAATCCATAAAACATCAATATCATGCTCTAAAGCTAATTTTACGTGAGCAGCATTTGCTACTTCAGTTGCCATAAGTAAACCTGTTTCTGCTTTTGCTTTTTGCAACCATTTTAAGCCTATTGCACCTACACCTTCAAAACCTCCTGGACGTGTTCTTGGTTTCCAAATTCCAGCTCTAAAAACACTTACGTCAGAATTTTTTAATTCGTGTGCAATTTTTAATACTTGTTCTTCTGTTTCTGCACTACAAGGCCCGGCAATTACTAATGGATGATTTAAATTAAAATCATCTAACCATGTGCGCATTTGTTTGTTGTTTTCCATAATTTAACTATACTAATTTAATTGTCTTATACCTATTTTAATATTTCTTTTATTCTATTTGTATTTTGCATTTCATTAAAAAGTTCTTCAAAATTTTCATTTTTTAATAATTCTTTGAAATGGTTTAAATTTAAAATGTATTCGTCTAATGTTTCAATAATATTAGCTTTGTTTTGTTTAAAAATAGGGGTCCACATGGATGGTGAACTTTTAGCTAAACGAACAGTACTTTCAAAACCACTACCTGCCATGTCAAAAATATCGCGTTCATTTTTTTCTTTTTCAATAACTGTTTTTCCTAACATAAATGAGCTGATGTGTGACAAGTGAGACATGTAAGCAATATGCTTGTCATGTGACTTAGCTTCCATATATCGAATTCGTATTCCTAGTTTCTGAAACAAATCTAAAGCTGTTTCTTGCTGTTTGTAAGCTGTTTTTTCTATTTCGCAAATAATGCTTGTTTTGTCTTTAAACAAATTTGTTACAGCTGCTTTTGGGCCTGAAAATTCAGTTCCTGCAATAGGATGTGTTGCCAAAAAATTACGCCTTCTTTTATGTTGAGCTACCGCTTCGCATATTGGAGATTTAGTTGAGCCAACATCTAAAACTAATGCATTATCATTGATACCATCTAAAATTTGAGGCAAAAGCATTAAAGCTATATCAACTGGAACAGCAACAATTACAACATCTGCTTGATCCAATTCATCCATTGAAACCTTTTTATCAATTATTCCTAAATGGAGAGCATCTTCTATATGAGTTTTATTGGAATCCATTCCACAAATAACAGCGTCATCATACTTTTTCTTTATATCCAAAGCCATGGAGCCTCCTATTAAACCTATACCAATTATGTAAATATTCATGTTTAATTTTATTTTAATTGCAATACTCTTATTTTAGCTTTTTAACATTGCAATCTTAATTGATATTACGTTTAACCTATTCTTTCTATGGCTTCTGTTATTTTTTCTTCTGTTACACATAACGAAAATCGTATATATCCTTCGCCGTTACTTCCAAAAATAGTTCCTGGTGTTATGAATATGTGTTTTTCATTTAATATTGTATCAATAAATTTTTCTGATGATTTAATTGTACTTGGCAACTTTGCCCAAACAAATAAACCAACAGAGTCATTATCTACTTCACAACCTAGTTTTTTAGCCAATTGAATAACGAGCGCTTTTCTTTTTTCATAGACTTTATTTTGAACCGTAAACCAGGATTTATCTAATTTTAATGCGGCTATAGCTCCTTTTTGAATGCCATAAAACATACCGCTATCCATGTTGCTTTTGACTTTTAATATGGCCTCAATAACGCTAGCTTTTCCCAAAACCATTCCCACTCGCCAACCCGACATGTTATAAGTTTTACTCAATGAATTTAATTCTATTGCTATGTCTTTTGCGCCGGCTGCTTGCAAAATTGAAATAGGTTTTTCATTTAAAACAAAACTATACGGGTTGTCGTTAATGATCAATATGTTGTGTTTTTTTCCAAAAGCAATTAGTCGTTCAAATAATTCTAATGAGCCGTTAACACCCGTTGGCATATGAGGGTAACTTACCCACATTAATTTAACTTTTGACAAATCAAGTTGTTCTAATTTTTCAAAATCAGGTTGCCAATTTGTAGCATCAACTAAGTCATAGTACATTGCTTTTGCTTGAACCAATTTGGTCACCGATGCGTATGTTGGATAACCTGGATTAGGAATCAATACTTGATCACCCTTGTTTAAAAATGCCATTGAAATATGCATAATTCCTTCTTTTGAACCCATTAAAGGTAAAATTTCTGAATTAAAATCTAAACCAACATTAAAATAATTTTGATAAAAGTTGGCCATTTCAAATCGCAATTCGGGCAAACCTTGATAGCTTTGATATTCATGTGCCTTTTCATCGTACATAGCGTTTTTAATAGATTCTATAACTTTAACCGAAGGCAACAAATCTGGACTTCCAACACCCATATTGATGACTGGCTTTCCGTCGGCTATAAGCTGACGAACTTCTTTAAGTTTTTTAGAAAAATAGTATTCTTCTACGCTATCTAATCTTTTTGCTGTTGGTATCATTTCTTGATGTTCTTAACTATTGTTTTTTGTTCTTGTATTCTCCTAAAACTTTAAATTGAGTCGTTATTATTTCTAAAATTTTCTTTCCTTTTTCGTAATCTTTATACGAATCAAATGTAAAGTCTACAAAAAAAGCGTATTGAAAAGGAGTTTCTATTTTTGGTAAGGACTGAATTTTTGTTAAGTTTAATTTACAATCACTCATTACATTTAAAACCGTTGCTAAACTTCCTTTTTTATGTTCCAATTCAAATTTTAATGAAACTTTATTAATTTCATTTTTATTGATTTCATTTTTTTGTGCCGTAATAATTACAAAACGAGTTTGATTGTTATTAATCGTTTGTATTTCTGCTTCTAATATGTCCAATTCATATAATTCTGCAGCTGTTTTACTAGCTATGGCACCCGTAGTTTTTAATTGATGATCATAAATTCGTTTAGCTGTTTCGGCAGTGTCCTTATCTTCTACAAGTTTAATGTGTGGGTAGTTTTTAAAGAAATCTTTGCATTGTAAAATGGCCATTGGATGTGAATGAACTTCTAAAATATCTGTTATTTTTTGACCTTTTAATCCAAGAAAATTATGATGTACTGAAAGATAATATTCTCCTATTATTTGTAAATTATTTTTATCAATTAACGCATAATTTGGTATTATTGATCCTGCTATAGAGTTTTCAATAGCCATTACGGCATAATTTGATTTATTTGTCAAAAGATTATCTACTAAACTATCAAAAGACATACATTCCTCTATTGAGATAATGTCCTGAAAATAGTTTAATGCTACTTGATGGTGAAATGATCCTTTTATACCTTGAATGGCTATTTTTTTCTGCATAATTCTCAATATTCTTTTAAATTTACGTAAAAAAAAATCCTGATTTTCATCAGGATTTTTACATTAGGTATAATTTAATTTTTTCTATACTATATAACAATCCTTATCTGTTTTCCAGAAGAAATAAGAAAAAATGCTATAATAAAAAAAAGTGTTTGTCATTTGTGTAATTCTACATTGCTAAAATAGAACTTTATTTGTAAAAAAAAACTTTATTTGTAAAAAAAAATTACGTAATCGTTTTCGTAATAATTGTAATCATCTTTTATCCAAAAATTATCTAGTTAACGAAACGGCATCTTTAAACCATTTTTTTCCATTTGTAATGCGGGTTACAATTAAAGCCGAAACTAAATCACCATTTGCGTTTAATAATGTTGCCATTGGGTCTACAAGGGTTCCTATAATCATTGCTGCAGGAAGTGCTTGTTCCATTGGAAATCCATAAACTGTTATTGCTAATACCTCACCTATATAGCCGCCATTTGGGATTCCTCCTTCAACTATTGACACTATTACTGTTATTCCAATAGCTATTAAAATTGTTTCTGGACTGGAGAGGTCTTTTCCAAAAATGGCAAAAATAACTGCAATTTTAATTATCGACGACATAGCAGATCCCTCTTTATGCAAAGGGGCTCCCAAAGGGATGACTATGTTTTTAATGTCATTTGGAATGTGTATTTTTTCGGCTCCATCTAAGTTAGCAGGTATCGTTGCAATACTACTGCAGGTTCCTAAAGCCGTAAAAGCTGGTGTTATATTGTTTTTCCAAAATGATTTTAACAAAGGAATACCACCCGAAAAAAATACATACAAACTAAAAAATACAATAAAATAAAAAGCACAAACTCCATAATACAAACCTAATGGCTTGGCATAAGCCCCAAATAATTGAGGTCCAAAAATACCAACTTGATTGGCAAAATAAGCACCTAAACCTATAGGAGCCAACTTCATAATTAAATTTAATAATTGTTTCATCACTTCATTACCCGAATTTAAAAAGTTTTTAAATTCTTTTCCTTTTTCACCAGATCCCAAAGTTGAAAATCCTATTAAAAATGAAAAAATCATAAGTGCTAACATGTTTTTTCTGGATAATAATTCAAAAAAATCATTGGAAGTTAACAATCCTGTTATTTGTGAGCCTGCGTCTATACTGCTTTCTGCCTCTAAAGGGATTGTTGAGAGAATGATATCTTGATGAATAGGAAAAACCATTACAGCAATTAACATTACTATGGCAGATATTAAAATTGTTCCTAAAAAAACACTAACAATTACAACAAACATTTTGCCTAACTTTTCTGTTTTTTCTAAATTGGCAATAGACGAAGCGATTGTAAAAAAAACTAAGGGAATTATGGCGGTAAAAAGTAAATTTAAAAAAATATCTCCTAAGGGCTTTATTACCTCAACTTGTTTGCCAAATACCAATCCTAATATACTACCTACAACTATACCGCCAAGGAGTAGTAAAATACTTTTATAATTTTTTAAGAAACTCATTGAATACTATTTTATATATTAAAAATTTTATCAAAAGTAAATATAAAAAACTAATAGAATAAAACCCTTTTTCTTCTTACTTTTGCTTAAATTTCATAATATGTCAATAGAAGTTAAGAATATTTCAAAAAGTTATGGTGCTCAAAAAGCGCTAGATAATGTTTCATTTTCTGTTAAAAATGGAGAAATTGTAGGATTTTTAGGACCTAACGGAGCAGGAAAGTCGACCTTAATGAAAATATTAACAACTTTTATAACAGCTGATCAAGGAAAAGCTGAAGTAAATGGTAATGATGTAATAACTTCTCAAAAGGCAGTTCAAAAAACGGTAGGTTATTTACCCGAGCACAATCCATTGTATTTGGATTTATATGTTCGTGAATATTTAGCTTTCAATGCGGATGTATATAAAGTGCACAAATCTAGAATTGAAGAAGTTATTCAGTTGACGGGCTTATCCACAGAAAGTCACAAGAAAATTGGTCAATTATCAAAAGGATACCGACAACGCGTAGGATTAGCCACTGCATTATTACACAATCCTGATGTATTAATTTTAGACGAGCCTACAACAGGATTAGATCCCAATCAATTAGTTGAAATAAGAGATTTGATTAAAAATATTGGCAAAAACAAAACGGTTTTTCTTTCAACTCATATAATGCAAGAAGTAGAAGCTATTTGTAACAGGGTTATCATCATCAATAACGGAAAAATTGTAACCGATAAAAAGCTTAATACCTTAGTACAAGAACAACAAGAGCAAACTATTGAAGTTGAATTTGATAAAATTGTAAATGCAGATACATTGAATGATATTCCTAATTTAAAAACGGTTAAAAATAATCATGGTTTTGTTTGGGAATTGATTTTTGAAACCGAACAAGATATGCGCCCTGTAGTTTTTGATTTTGCTCAAGAGAAAGGATTAAAAATTTTACAATTGAATTTGAAAAATAAAAACCTGGAACAAATTTTTAGAGAACAAACAAATATTAAGTAAGCTTGTTTTTATAGAATGACTTTTTTAATAATTATTGGTTAGTAAATAGAAACAAACTGTTTTTCTGAATTAATTTCACTTGCTAAAAATTAACAATGGTAAAATAGATCTAGAGAAGCACATTACTAAAAGTAAACACCCAAATGCATGAAATGTATAAAGACTAGCACCCATCCTTGAGTTTAACTTTTAAAAATAAAAACCAAATGAACCTTTTAAAGTAAATTTTTTTGCGTCGGGAAGGTTCATATAATTACCTCTCCAGGCAAAATCTAAACGAAAAACTTTTAAAATATTTCCAATTCCTGCATGGTACTCCCAGTACACTTTATCTGGAGTTTGATAATTTAAACCCGATGCGTTTATTTGTTTGTTTTTTTCAGAAACGGTTCCGTAAACTGTTTTTACACCTATAATTTCTCTCCAATTTAATTTTCTTAAAAAAGGCACTCTAGAAAATAGGCGTCCATTAAAGTGGTGTTCAAAATGAAGTGAGGCATACGTATCGGCAACAAAATCGTAGTAATTTAATAAATTATAAGTATTGTCAATAATAAAATACGACTGATTTCCGGGCACTACACTCATTAAACTTAAGGGAACTTGCCCAAAGGTTTTTCCTAATTCAACTGTGGTAAACAGTCGGCCAAACCCCCCAATTAAAAAAGGTTGACGGTAATAAAATTGAACTTTATGATAATCAAAATCACTATCTAACAAACCTTTTAAGCCTTGACTGTAGCTTAAAAACAATCGAGCAAAATTAAAATCTATATCCAATCGTTCTACACCGTACCCTATCGTTTTTCTGCCAGGTGTAAATTCGACTTGAAAATTAATTTCTGCCTGTTTAATATTTCCTTTAGTGCTTGTATGAGTATCATCTGTAAAATAATCTAAACTAAATGTTTCTGATGCTGATTCTAATGTTCGATATGAAAAATTGGTTTGAAAAAGCAAATTTTTTAAAGGTTCTATTTCTGCTCCAAGCGAACTTAAACTTATGTTTGTTAATTTGTTATTTGTTCCGCTTGAAAAGAAAGATGATGATGCAAAACTTCGTCCCAATACATCATTTGAAGTGGTTAAACTCACCCCTATTTGTTCGATATCTTGTCTATTTCCACCTGAAATAATAAGTCTGTTTTTTTTATCGACTAACCATTTTCCAGAAAAACCATATTTAAGCTTTTGGTCTTTAATACCATAAGCCATGTATCCTTGAATACGCCATGGGTCATTTGGTCCAAAGTAAGATCTTCCACCTATTCTGATGCGCTGTCCTTCTACATCATTATAGCCAAATGTTGAAAATAAGGGTCCTATGTCTACATGACCAACCTGAATATAACCGCTTCCTAAGATGGTAACCAAATCATAAACACGTTTAAACTTTGGCACTGTCATTAAAGTGTCGAGTAATTGATATATACCTGATTCGTTTTTGTTTAAGGTTTCAAAACGGTTGTCTTCCCAATATTCGTCTGGTTTGTTAAAAGCTGTTTTATCGTAGAAGTTTACTTCTTTTTTATAGAAATTATCTTCTTTTTTAATATCAAATTTGTGGTTATTAAACAACGTAGTCCTTTTGCCGTATACGCCTTTTGAATCTTCTTTTTTAGAAATACTAAAATCAGACATCATATGATCTCGTTTTAAAAGAAAAACCGAATCGTTTAAAACTTCGAATTCTTGTTCGATGTAAATTTCTTTAACCCAGTTGATGTTTGCACTTTTACTAGCTTCTAAATTTATTTTTCTTATAGCAAATGTGGTGTCGTTTACCCAAAAATCACCTTTAAAAGTTAATTCATTTTTTCTACGGGGATAGTAAGTTATATTATAACACCATTTATTGTCTATAGACATACTATCACTCAATACATAATTATATACATTGATTCCTGTTCGAGACAAGGGGCTCACAAAATCTTTATCGAAAAATTTTAAGTAATTGTCATAAATATCGTAATCCGCATATAAATCTTTTATAAAAACGGTAACACCATTACTGCTTCCTAAACCTGAGTTTTTATTGGCCTTAAGAATTTCTTTTTCTTTTTTAGTTGTATTGTCTCCATAAACCTGACTGATTTCTTCATTTATGAAAATTGGTAAAAATGCTTTACCTGTAATTCGAGATGTATCCATTTGCTCAAAAACAAACTCCAATCCTTTAAATACTTTATTTGCTTTAAAAGTACTATCTATAGAATTCATGTCAAATTCTACTTTTTCATATTTGTCATATTGATATTGATCAAACATTTGGAGACCATTTTTTCTTCTGCGCTCCCAAATTTTTCGTAAAATATCAATAGCAGGATTGTTTTTTTTTGAAGTTTTACCAACCGAAACAACAACTTCTTTTAACGCAACGCCTTCTTTTAAAATGGCATTAATTTTTAAATTTAAACCCTTATTTAATGAGATTTCTACTGGTTCATAACCTATAAAAGAAATAACTACTGTATCATAATTTTCTTTAGATTCAAAATAAAATTTTCCGTTTTCGTCTGTTATTATACCTTCTTTTGAATTTTTAAAAATAACATTTGCAAAAGCAATAGGTTCATTAAATTCATCCATTACTTTTCCTCCAATTTTAGTTTGAGCAAAAATTGCTGTAGAAATAAATAATAAAATAACTAAAATTCTAAATTTCATATGATTTGTTACTAAAAAAAAACTTCATCAAAAAAATTTGATGAAATTTAAATATAGTTGTTTTTTTTTTATTTATAGGTAACTTTTTTTACAGCTTTTATAACATCGTTCGCATTTGGCAACCATTCTTTTAATAATGAAGGAGAATAAGGCGCTGGAGTATCTGCTGTTGTAATTCTTTGAACTGGAGCGTCTAAATAGTCAAATGCTCTTTCTTGAACCATATATGTAATTTCTGATGCAACACTTGCAAATGGCCAAGCCTCTTCTAAAACAACCAATCGATTTGTTTTCTTTACCGAATTAATAATAGTATCATAATCCATAGGACGTACCGTTCTTAAGTCGATTATTTCACACGAAATACCTTCTTTTGCTAATGCATCTGCAGCAATAAAAGCTTCTTTGATTATTTTTCCAAAAGAAACAATTGTTACATCTGTACCTTCTCGTTTTACATCTGCTACTCCTAATGGAATAGTATAATCTCCTTCTGGAACTTCACCTTTATCACCATACATTTGTTCTGATTCCATAAATATGACAGGATCGTTATCACGAATAGCCGCTTTTAATAATCCTTTTGCGTCATAAACATTTGACGGAACTACTACTTTTAGACCGGGTGTGTTTGCAAACCAATTTTCAAAAGCTTGAGAGTGTGTAGCCCCAAGTTGTCCTGCTGAGGCCGTTGGTCCTCTAAATACCATTGGCATAGGAAACTGACCAGCCGACATTTGACGCATTTTTGCAGCATTATTTATAATTTGAGCAATACCAACGAGAGAGAAGTTGAACGTCATATATTCTACTATAGGACGGCAACCGTTCATCGCAGAGCCTACTGCAATACCGGCAAAACCTAGTTCAGCAATAGGAGTGTCTATAACACGTTTTGCTCCAAATTCTGCTAACATACCTTTTGAAGCTTTGTATGCGCCATTATATTCGGCAACTTCTTCACCCATTAAGTAGATAGTTTCGTCTTTACGCATTTCTTCGCTCATTGCTTCACAAATAGCTTCTCTGAATTGTATCGTTCTCATTTATTTTGATTCTAATAATAATATTTAAACGCAAAAATAGTAAAAAAAAAATTCAAATTTATAATTCAAATTCAAATAAACGTGGATTTTACAACTATAACCTTTTCGTAAAATTAAAGTTTAACATATTTATTATGCGTGCATAGTATTTTTTGAACATTTTTTTTGTAATTTCGTATTTTAAAATTCAAATTATATATTATGAAAATTTTAGTTTGCATAAGCAATGTACCTGATACTACTTCCAAAATTAATTTCACAAATGATGGCTCTCAATTTGACACCAATGGGGTACAATTTGTGATCAATCCTAATGACGAATTTGGCCTAACAAGAGCCGTTTGGTTTAAAGAGCAACAAGCTGCTAGTGTAACAGTGGCAAGTGTTGGCTTAGTTGACTCTGAAGCGACCTTAAGAAAAGCTTTGGCCATTGGCGCTGATGATGCTATTAGAATTAATGCAACACCAACTGACGGAATGTTTGTAGCCAAGCAGCTAGCTGAAGTAATAAAAAATGGTGATTATGACCTTATTATTGCAGGAAAAGAGTCCTTAGATTATAACGGAGGTATGGTTCCAGGGATGATATCTGCTCTTTTAGGATATAATTTTGTAAATTCATGTGTGGATTTAAAAATAGAAGCTAATAACGCAACTATACAAAGAGAAATTGACGGTGGAAAAGAAACTCTATCTGCATCTTTACCTTTAGTTATTGGAGGACAAAAAGGCTTGGTTGAAGAAAAAGATCTCCGCATACCAAATATGAGAGGAATAATGCAAGCACGAACTAAAGTTATTACAGTAATTGAGCCAACAAATAATGAAACTGCAACTCAAGCTGTGATGTTTGAAAAACCAGCAGCAAAATCAACTGTTAAGCTAGTAAGTGCCGACAATTTAGACGAATTAGTAAACTTACTTCATAATGAGGCAAAAGTGATTTAAAATTTTAGAAGACAAATTGATGGAGGCATACCTTGCCTCATTAAATTCAAAAAAATAAAAAAATAAATAATAAATATCATGGCCATATTAATATACGCAGAATCATCAGAAGGAAAATATAAAAAAGTTGCATTTGAATTAGCTTCTTATGCAAAAAAGATTGCAACTTCGTTAGGAACAACCGTTACTGCCCTTACAATTAATGCAAATTCTACATCAGAATTAGCAGATTATGGTGTAGACAAAGTACTAAAAGTAACGGATGATTCTTTATTAAAGTTTAGTGCAAAAGCATATGCAGATGTTATTAAACAAGCAGCTAAAAAAGAATCGAGTCTAATAATTGTACTTTCTTCAACAACAGATAGTTTGTATCTAGCACCTCTTGTCTCTACTTATTTAAATGCAGGGTTTACTTCCAATGTTGTCGAACTACCTTCAAGTTTTAGTCCTTTTCAGGTAAAAAGAACCGCTTTTTCTAATAAAGCATTTAATTTAACTGAAATCAGTACTGAAATAAAGGTATTAGCAATTGCTAAAAACTCATTTGGATTAATTGAAACAAAATCTAATCTTACAGAAGAAGTTTTTAGTCCAACTTTGACTGATGCAGATTTTGCTGTAAAAGTAGAAAGTATTGAAAAAGTATCCGGAAAAGTAACTATAGCCGATGCAGAAATAGTTGTTTCTGCTGGTCGGGGATTAAAAGGTCCTGAAAACTGGGGAATGATCGAAGAGTTAGCTTCGGTTCTGGGAGCCGCAACAGCTTGTTCAAAACCTGTTTCAGATATAGGCTGGAGGCCACATAGTGAGCACGTAGGGCAAACCGGAAAGCCTGTCGCAGCAAATTTATACATTGCAATTGGAATCTCGGGAGCTATTCAACATATAGCGGGTATTAATTCATCAAAAGTAAAAGTTGTTATCAATACAGATGCAGATGCTCCTTTTTTTAAAGTAGCAGACTATGGTGTGGTTGGAGATGCATTTGATGTTGTTCCAAAATTGATAGAAAAATTAAAAGCTTTTAAAGCAGCAAATGCTTAAAAAGTAATGTTCATAAATAAATTATATTAAAATTAGAGCTATCTTTGTTTAGATGGCTCTTTTTTTTATTTTTGGAATTCTACTAAGCTTTTTAAATCTATTGAAAAGACCATCTAGTTAGAACATAAATTATAATATCAACAATCTAAAATCTCCATGAGTTTAGTAAAATTAACTATAAAAGGCATATCCTACAGTCAAACACAAAATGGTGCATATGCACTCATTTTAAATGAAGTAAATGGCGATCGAAAATTGCCCATTGTAATAGGCGCTTTTGAAGCTCAGTCGATTGCAATTGCTCTCGAAAAAGAAATAAAACCTCCAAGACCTTTAACGCATGATTTGTTTAAAAGTTTTGCAGATCGATTTGATATTATAGTTAAACAAGTTATCATTCATAAATTAGTCGATGGTGTTTTTTATTCAAGTATTATTTGCGAAAGAGATAAGATTGAAGAAATAATTGATGCCAGAACATCAGACGCCATTGCTCTGGCGTTAAGGTTTTACGCACCTATATTTACATACAAAAATATACTTGACAAAGCGGGAGTTTATTTAAACACAAATCCATTAGAGTCAGAGATTGACGACGTTAATAATGATGGTGTTTTATCATCTCCTAAAACTTTTGGAATAGAAGATGTTGTTTCAAAAGGAGAAAGTTACAGTCAATTTACCTTAGAAGAGCTTTACCAAAAACTAGATGTAGCCGTTCAAAACGAGGATTATGAAAAAGCTGTACACATACGTGATGAAATTTCAAAAAAAGAATCTTAACAAAACGAACCAAACAAAATGTTTAAAAAAATAGTTTTATTGTTGGCTGTATGCTTCAGCTTAAATGCTTTGAATGCTCAAGAAATCGAAAGAAAATGGCAGCTATCATCATCACAAGATGATTATTTAGAGCTTCAAAAAGGTACTTACACACTACAAATCATCAACGACAGCATCAATCAAAAAGGAGATTATTTGGTTCAAGAAAATTTTATCTTTTTGTTCGAAAACGGTTCTGAATCTCCCACAAAGAGATTCATTATTGAAGCTAAAACAGATTCTACTTTAGTTATAAAAAACAAAGGAAAAGTATATTCATTTTTTGCCTCAAAAAAAGAAAAACATAAAAACATAAATGACCAGCTTATTAAAAGCAAAGGAATGACTTTTACCAGTGTTTGGAGAGGAATACTTGGAATGATTTCGCTGTTACTTGTCGCCTATTTTTTTAGCAGTAATAAAAAAGCAATCAATTGGAAAACAGTTGGAATTGGAATTTTTGCACAATTAATTTTAGCTGTCGGTGTATTAAAAGTGCCTTTTGTAAAATCTGTTTTTGAATTTGTTGGGCATTTATTTGTATTAGTTTTAGACTTTACAAGATCTGGAAGTGAATTTCTTTTAGGAGGAATGATGAATATTGATAGTTTTGGTTTTATATTTTTATTTCAAGTGCTCCCGACTATTATATTCTTTTCAGCGTTAACTTCACTACTGTTTTATTTGGGCATTATCCAAATCATCGTAAAAGGAATGGCTAAATTTTTAACTAAATTATTATCCATTTCAGGTGCAGAAAGTTTATCCGTTGCTGGAAACATTTTTTTAGGCCAAACCGAAGCACCTCTTTTAATCAAAGCTTATTTAGAAAAAATGAATAAGTCTGAAATGCTTTTAGTTATGGTTGGAGGAATGGCAACCGTTGCTGGTGGTGTTTTAGCCGCTTACATAGGCTTTTTGGGAGGAAACGATCCTGTTTTACGACTGGAATTTGCTAAACACTTATTGGCCGCATCTGTTATGGCAGCTCCTGGCGCTATTGTTATTTCTAAAATATTGTATCCTCAAACGGAAGAAATAAATTCAAATATTGAAGTTTCTAAAGAAAAAATTGGATCAAACATACTTGATGCCATTTCTACAGGAACCACAGAAGGTTTAAAATTAGCGGCAAATGTAGCAGCTATGCTGTTGGTTTTTATTGCTTTTATAGCTATGATCAATTACACACTTGGTTGGATTGGCGGCTGGTCTGGATTGAATGAAGTTATTGCGCACAACACACCTTATCAAGCTTTTTCACTTGAAACAATTTTAGGAATTGTTTTTTCGCCCTTAATGTGGTTAATAGGTGTAGCCCAAGAAGACATGATGCTAATGGGCCAATTATTAGGTGTTAAATTAGTTGCGTCTGAATTTGTAGGATACATACAATTAGCTGAATTGAAAAACATGGCCAATAGTATGCATTTTACATATGATAAATCTGTAATTATGGCTACCTATATGTTATGTGGATTTGCCAACTTTGCATCTATCGGAATACAAATTGGCGGTATTGGATCTCTGGCGCCAAACCAACGGAAAACATTATCGGAATTTGGACTAAAAGCTGTAATTGGGGGAAGCATAGCTTCGCTACTTTCGGCAACTATTGCTGGAATGATTATTGGATAAATACATAGGTTGTAAAATAATAAATTATAAATTGAACTTATGTTTTTAAATCATTTTTTTAACTGTACTTTTTGTAAGGCAGAAAACAAAATAAAAATAGAGGAAGACGACAGAGGCACTCTTCAAATGAAAAAGGGAGATGAATTGCCTTATACTTGTTTATCTTGTCACAAGAAAGACAAAATACACCTTAATAAAATTTTTGCAAAATCAAACAAAATTATTCTTTATTTAAGCGTTTTGGTTTCTATTATTTCGTTAATTATTACATTAAAATTTGGGTTAATTGCTTATTTATCATTTAGCTTTCCATTATTAGTTTATGCATATTTAAACAGTCTAGAAAACAATTTTAATTCTTACAGAATAAAAACAAAATAGATACTGAATCAAACTCAGTATAAAATAAATTAAAAATAAATAACATGAAAACACATCAAATTTTATACGTTTTAAGTATCGTTATACTTCTTGGAATTTTAATGATATTAATTAATTTTCCAAATTCCAATAAAGCTGCACTTATTGCAGGAGCATTTACTTTTATTGGTTTTGGACTTAATATTGCTGGCTATACTTTAAAAAAAAAAGCCAATTAAAGTTTAATTTTAAAACTTCTAAATTCAGAATTCTAATTTCTAAATTAAAAAAATGCAACAATATCACGACTTAGTAAAACACGTTTTAGAACACGGAAACCAAAAAGGCGATAGAACAGGAACAGGAACAAAAAGCGTTTTTGGTTATCAAATGCGTTTTGATTTGACTAAAGGATTTCCGATGGTTACAACTAAAAAACTACATTTAAAATCTATTGTTCATGAATTGCTTTGGTTTTTAAAAGGCGATACCAATATAAAATATTTACAAGAAAACGGCGTTAAAATTTGGGATGATTGGGCCGATGAAAACGGAAACCTAGGCCCTGTTTATGGTTATCAATGGCGCAATTGGAATGGAGAAGAAATTGATCAAATAAGCGAACTAATAGATACTTTAAAAAATAATCCAAATAGTAGAAGAATGTTGGTTTCGGCTTGGAACCCAAGTGTTTTACCCGACACTTCAAAATCTTTTGCAGAAAATGTAGCTAATAATAAAGTAGCCTTACCTCCTTGTCATGCCTTTTTTCAATTTTATGTAGCTGATGGAAAATTAAGTTGTCAATTGTATCAACGCAGTGCCGATATCTTTTTAGGTGTGCCGTTCAACATTGCTTCGTATGCATTGTTTACCATGATGATTGCACAAGTATGCGACTTGCAATTGGGAGACTTTGTTCACACATTTGGAGATGCTCATATATACAACAACCACATGGAACAGTTGGAATTGCAACTTTCTAGAGCATGCAAACCCTTGCCTAAAATGATTTTAAATCCTGAAGTAAAAAACATATTTGATTTTAATTTTGATGATTTCACTTTAGAAGGTTATGATCCTCATCCACATATTAAAGGTGCAGTAGCCGTTTAAATTTTTATATCATGAATAATCTTATAATAATCGCAGCCACTTCAGAAAACAATGCTCTTGGAAAAGATAATGTTTTAGTTTGGCATTTGCCAGATGATTTTAAACGTTTTAAAACTTTAACTTCTGGTCATTATATTGTAATGGGAAGAAAAACATTCGAAAGTTTCCCAAAACCTTTACCTAATAGAACACACGTAATCATCACTCGACAAAAAGATTATAAAGTTCCTGAAGGGTGTATAGTGGTAAATAGTTTAACAAAAGCTATTGAAATTTCTCCAGAAAACGAAGAAGTTTTTATCATTGGTGGCGGACAAATTTATCAACAATCAATTGATATTGCTGATAAAATTGAACTAACTCGAGTTCATACAACAGTTGAAGCTGATGCTTTTTTTCCTGAAATTGACACCAATGTTTGGAATGTTATTGAATCTGAATTTCATTCAAAAGATGAAAAGCATGCGTTTGATTTCACGTATTTAACTTATGTAAAAAAAGCATAAAACTTTGTTTTTATTTTTAACTTAAAAAAAAAACAAATAACCATTTGATAATGTAAAATTAGAGTCTTTATCTATAAAATTGTTTATTCCATATAATTTTCTCAATTTTATGGTACTTTTATAAATCAACATGAAAAAATTATTCTTTTTTATAGTCTTTATTTCCACAACAGCATTTTCACAAACTACAGATTTCGCTCAACATGTTAATCCCTTTATTGGAACTGGTGGCCACGGACATACTTTTCCTGGTGCAACAACTCCTTATGGAATGGTACAATTGTCTCCTGACACACGAATTGATGGCAGTTGGGATGGTTGTGGGGGATACCATTATTCAGACAATGTCATTTATGGGTTTTCGCACACGCATTTAAACGGAACGGGCGTTTCTGATTTTGGCGATATCATGTTAATGCCTACAATGGGCGAACCTTCGTTTAACAATAAAGTTTATTCTTCTGCATTTTCGCACGATAATGAAAAAGCTTCTGCAGGATTTTATAGCGTTACGTTAGACAAACATAATATTGATGTTCGATTAACCACTTCAACTCGAGTAGGTTTTCATGAATATACATTTAACAAATCTGGGCAAGCGAATATTATTTTGGATTTAAATCATCGAGATAAACTTTTAGAAGGAAGAGTAAACATAATAGATGATAAAACTATTGAAGTTTTAAGGAGAAGTGATGCTTGGGCAACTAATCAATATGTTTATGCA
>NZ_CAWUTS010000077.1:0-7559 GCF_963925415.1 uncultured Flavobacterium sp.
TTTTTTTTTAATGCAAAACTATTCAATAGATGTATCTTTGCAAAAATAGTAAACCTAATCAAAGGATAATATAAACACATTAATTAAGCACATAATTTAAAATGGGATTATTAAATAAACTATTTGGAGTAAATAAAGAAATTAACACTCCAGAGGTTTCAGCACAAAATCCAGTAGCGACTAAGTTTTATGTATTAAATTCTATAAGTCAATTTGACAAAATCGATGAAACATCACATGTAAAACCAGTAGTGCTTTTTAAACACAGCACAAGATGTAGTATTAGTCGTTTTGCCTTAAAACGTTTTGATGCTGAGTTTAATTATACAGATGATCAAATAGAATGGTATTTATTAGACTTGTTAAGTTATAGAGATGTTTCAAATGAAATTGCATATCGCTATAACATTACACATCAGTCACCTCAGATTTTAGTTATAAGAAATGGTAAAGCAGTTTTTTCATCTACTCATGATGTTATTGCTGCAGAAGATTTAAAGCAGTTTGTTTAAGCAGCTGGTTTTATATTATTTTCTAAAACGATTTTGAGTGATAATGCTTTTAAGTTTCGCTTTCAAATCTTCACCTGAATCAAAAATCATTTGTTCGCTAGACGGAAAAGAAACGGCTCGTTTGTCAAAAAATGTATAGTAATCAGTTTCACAAGCTTTTTTGTCACCATTAAAAGTGGCATAAATGTTTTCAAAAATATATTCACTGGCTATAGGGAAAGTTTCAATCAATTGCTTGCTGTTATAATCTATATAATCAATTTTGGCCGTTATTTGTACCGATTTAAACTGTCTAAATTCATATATATTAACACGCACTGTTTTAAAATTATCTACCTGTATAGGGTTGCCTAAGCTGTCCTTTACAGCATTTCCATTATCATTTAAAAGAGTTTTGGTGCCGTCTTTTATGAGTTTTTCTTTAACAAATTCTTTTTCTTTTGATTGATCTGCAGATATGTTAATTTGACGAAAGTTAACCAATAAACCAAAATCATACGTAATGTTATTTTGTTTATTGTTATGATACAAGGTCCATTTGTCGTTTAACCCATAGGTGCTAAAATTCAATAAATCTTCTTGCAATCGAATAGGAATAACCATATTTGTTTCATTTTTTGTGTACACATGCACAAAATCGGTCCCTCTAAACTGTGCTTCATCTATTTTTTTTCTAACATCTAAATAATTAGGATTTAACTGGTCTAAATATTTTAAATCGTCATATGCTAGTCGCAAATCTACTTTATTATTTGATTCTAATAACTTCATCGAATTGGCATATAAATAGCCCGATAATCCATTTTTACTCGATATAATTTCATCGGAATAATCATCCGTTGCAAAAGTGGCATTTTTGCCTTCTTTTAATAATTTTAAAGGTAAAATACGATTTATTTTATCTTGGCGGGCTTGTAAACCTAAATATAAATTATATACTTTTTCAAAATTTACAGCATTAGCTTCTTTAGCTAGCCTCTTGCTAAGTGTTAAATCACGTTTATTAGCTTTTGCATACGCATCTTGTAATAAATACACATACTCTTGTTTGCTTTTTGCATCTTTATTTGTGCTTAATTTAGAAATACTTTTAGAAATAGCAGAATCAAAATTTCCGTTACTAATGTTTTTTTCTATACTTCCGGTTCCACAAGCTACTGTTAAAAATGATAATATTAGTAAGGTAATGTTCTTCATATAGATCTGTTTTAACTGTTTGTTTTTTTATTTTATTAAAGTTTGCAAAAAAAAATGCTGTTCTAAAGAGAGCAGCATTTTTAATATTTATTTTATTTCAATTGCAGGTAATAATTTACCAGCACATTCACCAAACCCTATTCGAACTTCATCATTTTTACAATATCCTCTCATGATTACAGTATCATTATCATTGATAAATTTTCGTTCTGATCCATCATTTAATTTCAAAGGGTTTTTACCTCCCCACGAAAGCTCTAACATCGAGCCATAACTATCGGGTGTTGGTCCAGAGATAGTGCCAGATCCCATCATGTCACCCGAATTTACTCTACAGCCATTCACTGTATGGTGAGCTAATTGTTGAGACATGGTCCAATACATGTATTTAAAATTAGATTTTGTAATAACAGTTTCTTCGGTGTTTTCGGGCTGAATAGCTACTTCTAAATTGATGTCAAACGTATATTTGTCTTTTTGTTGTAGGTATTTTAGTGGTGTAGGAGATTGTTCAGGACTTTCAACTTTAAAGGGCAATAACGCGTCCATCGTAACTATCCAAGGTGAAATAGTTGATGCAAAGTTTTTTGCTAAAAACGGACCTAAAGGTACATATTCCCATTTTTGAATATCGCGTGCACTCCAATCGTTAAATAAAACCATTCCAAAAATATATTCATCCGCTTCATCTACTGGTATAGATTCTCCCATCAAATTGGCATCTGTAGTAATAAAAGACATTTCTAATTCAAAATCTACTAGTTTTGATGGTCCAAAAACAGGTTCTTTTGCATCAGCAGGCATAGTTTGACCGTTTGGTCTTCTTATGTTTATTCCGCTTGGAACTATTGTAGAACTTCTTCCATGATATCCTACGGGTATGTGAAGCCAATTTGGCAACAACGCATTTTCTGGATCTCGAAACATTTTACCCACATTTGTGGCATGTTCTTTTGAACTATAGAAATCTGTGTAATCACCAATTTGAACTGGCAAAAGCATTTCAATATCTTTAATGTCAAAAATAACAATGTCTTTTTGTTTTAAATTATCTCGTAATGTGGGGTTGTTTTCATCAAAAATATCTGATAACCGATTTCGAACCAATTGCCATGTTTTTTTTCCGTCCGATATAAAATCGTTTAAAGTGTCTTGCATAAACATGTCATCCGTTAGGTCTATGCCATCAAAATAACCAAGTTGTTGCAAAGCCCCCATATCTATTGCGCTGTTTCCTATTCTTGTTCCTATAGTTATTACATCTTCTTTAGTAATAAACACCCCGTATGGAATATTTTGAATTGGAAAGTCAGAGTTTTCTGGTACTTTTATCCAAGTTTTTCTTTTAGGATCATTCGCTTTATTAGGCATAAATATAATGTTAATTTGTTGTTGAAAAATTATTATTCAAATATATACTTTACTATTAATTTAACAAACGAATTTCGTAAATTTGCCATAATTTTAACGAATATTCATCATTATGCAACGCGACGAACAAATTTTTGATCTTATTTTAGACGAACAAGAAAGACAAATACACGGAATTGAGTTAATAGCTTCAGAAAATTTTGTTAGTGACCAAGTAATGGAGGCAGCTGGTTCTGTATTAACTAATAAATATGCAGAAGGATATCCTGGTAAACGGTATTATGGTGGTTGTGAGGTTGTAGATGAAGTTGAAAAAATTGCAATAGATAGAGCTAAAACTTTATTTGGAGCAGCATATGCAAATGTGCAACCTCATAGTGGTTCACAAGCTAATACAGCCGTATTTTTTGCTTGTTTACAGCCAGGAGATAAAATTTTAGGATTTGATTTAGCACATGGCGGACATTTAACACACGGATCTCCTGTAAACTTTTCAGGAAAAATTTATAGTCCAGTTTTTTATGGTGTTGAAAAAGAAACAGGGGTTTTAAATTACGATAAAATTCAAGAAATTGCTACAAAGGAGCAACCAAAGATGATTATTGCAGGAGCGTCAGCCTATTCTCGTGATATGGATTTTGAGCGTTTTAGAGTAATAGCTGATTCAGTTGGTGCAATTTTGTTAGCAGATATTTCACATCCATCTGGTTTAATTGCAAAAGGCTTGATGAACGATCCTGTTCCTCATTGTCATATAATAACAACTACAACACATAAAACGTTAAGAGGACCAAGAGGAGGTTTGATTTTAATGGGCACAGATTTTAAAAATCCGTGGGGTTTAAAAACACCCAAAGGAGAAATTAGAATGATGAGTCATATATTAGATATGGCTGTTTTTCCAGGGAATCAAGGGGGTCCTTTGATGCATATTATTGCAGCTAAAGCTATTGCGTTTGGCGAAGCTTTAACAGATGAATTTTTTCGATATTCATTACAAGTTCAAAAAAATGCACAAGCGATGGCTCAAGCTTTTGTTTCACGAGGTTATGATATCATTTCAGGTGGAACAGATAATCACATGATGTTGATCGATTTAAGAAACAAAAATATTACAGGAAAAGAGGCTGAAAATGCCTTGGTAAAAGCAGAGATTACTGTAAATAAAAACATGGTTCCTTTTGATGACAAATCTCCATTTGTAACATCAGGCATACGTGTAGGTACTCCAGCTATTACTACACGTGGAATGGTTGAAGCAGATATGGAAACTATAGTTGCATTAATTGACAAAGTTATACTTAATTATACAGATGAAGCTGTTCTTGAGGCTGTTGCAGAAGAAGTAAACGAATTGATGGGCGAAAGAGCAATGTTTGTTTTTTAATTCAATTATCTTTTTAAACGGAACAAACCCGTTTCATTACATTTATAAAATGAAATAAATTGAGTTTTATAATTAAAATAAAAAAAAATCACTTTCGTTTTTTATGAAACGAAAGTGATTTTTTTGTTTCAAACAATATGTAATTATCTATTAATAATCTAAAATTTTACATCTTTTAAACTACAATTAATTACCTTTGTATTCATTAAATTAAACTTAATAGCATCTCCTTTTGATATGAAAAAAATTATATTTTCAGTCCTTTTATCTACTCGTTTAATGGCCTTTTTATTTATTGCATTTGCTGCTTCAATGGCTGCAGGAACATTTATAGAAGATGCTTATAATACAGATGTTGCTCGAAAAATCGTATATAATTCGTGGTGGTTTTCTGCAATTATGCTATTTTTTGTAATTAATTTTATTGGAAACATCAAACGATACCAATTGTATAAAAAAGAAAAGTGGGCTACCTTGCTTTTGCATTTGTCTTTTATTTTTATATTATTAGGCGCTTTTGTTACGCGTTATATCAGTTATGAAGGTATGATGCCAATACGAGAGGGTGAAACAGAAAACATATTTTATTCTGACAAAACATTTTTAACCGTGTTGGTAGATGGAGAATATAAAGGGGAAATGAAACGCAAATCTTTTTCAAAAAATGTGTTATTAACACCAATTTCTACTTTTTTTGTCAATAATAACTTTTCAATAAATGAGTCGTTTAACAGCGTTCCATTTGAAATAGAATACACTGATTTTGTGATGAATACTACAGAATCATTTGAAGCAAATGACGCGGGACAGTTTTTTATGAAGCTAGTTGAATCTAGCGATGGTGAAAGGCATGAACATTACATTAGAGAAGGTGAGGTTCAAAATATTCACAACGTACTTTTTGCTTTTAATAAATTTACACAGGGCGCTATTAATATTAGTAAAATAGAAGACGCTTATACACTTCAAGCTCCTTTTGAAGGCGATTTTATGCGAATGATTGATAAATTTCAAGGAAAAGTTGAAAAAGACACAACACAGGTATTAATGCTTCGCTCGTTGTATAATTTAGGAGGAAGTCAATTTGTATTGCCAGAGCCTGCTATCAAAGGAAATTTAGTAAATAAAACGAATGGTGATTATAAAGATAAATCTTCTGATGATGCTTTAACTGTTTTGATAAAATCTCAAGGTAAAGAAGAAAAATTAACATTGACAGGATCAAGAGGTAAACAAGGCGTGCCACAAAATGTAAAAATAGGAAAATTAGATTTCACCCTTTTTTATGGTAGTAAAATATACAACTTGCCTTTTTCTATTAAGTTAGATGACTTTATTGCAGATAAATACCCAGGAACTGATAAAAGTTATTCGGCATTTAAAAGTAAGTTAGAAATTACGGATTCAAGGTCTAATAAAGTATTTAAAGACAGTGTTTTTATGAATAATATTTTAGATTATGATGGGCATCGATTTTTTCAGGCAGGTTTTGATCCTGACGAAAAAGGCACAAATTTGTCTGTTAACCATGATTTTTGGGGTACTTGGATTACATATTTTGGCTATTTTTTGCTTTATTTTGCTTTAATGGCCATATTGTTTAATAAAAATACTCGTTTTGCCGATTTGAAACGAAAATTAGAAAATGTAAAATTGAAAAAGTCAAAATTATTGACTGTTGCTTTTTTATTCTTTTCAATGCTTAGTTTTTCACAGCATGATCACAGTGAAACAAAAGCAAACTCTGTTCAACCCGATGCTTCAAGAGCCTTAGAATTAATTTTAAAATACAAAGTTTCAGAAGAACAAGCTGATGCATTTGGTAAAATTGTAATTCAAGATGCGGGAAGATTTATTCCAATAAACACCTTTTCATCAAAACTATTACGAAAAGTATCTAAAAGTGACTCTTTTGAAGAAATGAATTCTGATCAGGTGTTGCTTTCTATGACACAGTTTCCAGAATATTGGTATAATATTCCTATTATTTATATAAAAAGAGGAAATGATAGCATTCGAAAAATTGCAGGAATTGATAAAGAAGCAAAATATGCGAAGTTGATTAATTTCTTTGATGAAAATGGAAAATATAAATTAGAACCTTTCTTAGAAAAAGCATATTCGGCTGCAATTCCTAACCAATTCGAAAAAGATTTTATAGAAACAGACAAAAAAATAAATCTATTATATTCAGCTATAGGAGGACAGATATTAAAAGTTTTTCCTGTACCCAATGATGCTAATAACAAGTGGGTTTCTTACTTAGAATTAAACGATGCTACAGGTACTACATTAGACACTATAAAAAATGTAATGCCATTTTATCTTGACGCAATTAGTAAGTCTTCACAAAATGCTAATTATAAATTACCTACAAGTCTTTTAATTGGCTTGACCAAATATCAAAAGCTATACGGTTCTAAAGTAATGCCTTCAGATAAAAAAATACAATCAGAAGTATTATACAATGCATATGACATTTTTAAAAAACTGCATTATTGGTATATGTTCGCAGGAATTTTAATGTTAATTTTTTGTATAATTCAAATGTTTTATGCTAAAAAATGGGTTACTTATACGGTTAATGGTTTCCATATTTTAATAGTATTCTTTTTTGCTTTACATTTTTTAGGATTAGTTGTTCGTTGGTATATTTCGGGCCACGCACCTTGGAGTGATGCCTACGAAAGTATGATTTATGTTTCATGGGCAACTATGTTTTTTGGATTAGCCTTTGATAGAAAATCAAAGCTAACCGTAGCTTCTGCAGCATTTGTAGTTTCCATGATATTAATGGTTGCTCACTGGAATTGGATGGACCCCACTATTGGAAATTTACAGCCTGTTTTAAACTCGTATTGGTTGATGATTCATGTTGCGGTTATAGTAGCTAGTTATGGGCCTTTTACATTAGCAATGATGTTAGGTTTGGTCTCTTTATTTTTGATGATATTCACTACAGAAAAGAACAAAGATAAAATGAAGTTAAACATTCAAGAAATTACGTATATCAATGAATTAGCTTTAACGGTGGGATTAGTAATGTTAACTATAGGAAACTTTTTAGGTGGGCAATGGGCCAATGAAAGTTG
>NZ_CAWUTS010000078.1:0-16222 GCF_963925415.1 uncultured Flavobacterium sp.
TTGTTGAACTTGCAGAGATTCATTTAAAAGATATTAACTGTATAGTTACTAAAACTCATACAGGTTTTAGTGGTTTAAATTTAGCTTTAACAAAAAAATTTGATCTAATTATTTTAGATATTATGTTGCCTGATATTGATGGTGTTGAAATTTGTAAACGCATTAGGGCTGAAAAAAATTTTACGCCAATAATGATGTTAACCGCTCGTAGTGAGGTGATTGACAAAATAATTGGATTAGAAACAGGTGCTGATGATTATTTGATTAAACCATTTAGTATTCGCGAATTTATAGCACGTGTTAAGGCATTAATTAGAAGAAGTGAAATAGGAATTAACGAAGATAAAGTTAAAAATGAAATATTAAAATGTGATGAATTAACGATAGACTCTCAAAAAAGAAAAGTTATGATTAATGATACAAAAGTCGAATTAACACCTAAAGAATTTGACTTGCTTTATCTATTTATGTCAAACCCCGGTAAAAACTATTCACGAGATAACTTATTAAACCTTGTTTGGGGTTATGAGTTTTCAGGATACGAGCACACTGTAAATTCTCATATTAACAGACTGAGAACTAAAATAGAAGCAGATTTAGGAAAACCTAAATACATTTTAACAACTTGGGGAATAGGTTATAGATTTACAGACGAAATACAACAGCTATGATTAAGAAAAAATATAACAGTCTTTTTTGGAAAATTTCTATACTTTTTTTCTTTTTGCTAGCGGCAGTAGGTTTTATGTATATCTATATTAGTATCGATTACTCTAACAAATATTTAGATGAGGTAAACCAAAGACTAAATCATGATACCGCAAAAAATATTGTTAAAAATTCTAGACCTTTTTACAACGGAGATGTTATTAAACCTGCTTTAGAAGAAATGTTTCATCATGTTAAAGCAATTAACCCTAGTTTAGAAGTTTATTTGGTAGATCCAAAAGGCAAAATAATAGCCTGGTATCCTCCCGAAAGAAAAATTGCATTAGAATCAATTAACTTAAAACCAGTTCTTGATTTTATAGAAAACACACCTGATAATTTTGTTAAAGGAGACGATCCCCTTAACCCTAATACCCAAAAAATATTTTCAGCATCTCCGCTTACTATGAACAATATGCTCTATGCATATATCTATGTTGTATTAACAGGTGAAAAATACAAAGCAGCTTCAGATTCTCTTTTTAGCAGCTATATGCTCAAAATTAGCGCTAGAACAATGCTCATTACTTTAATAACAACGTTTTTAATTGGTTTAATAATTATTCGAGTTATTACAAAAAAATATTCAAAAATATTAATGGTAATGCATAAATTTAAACAAGGTGATTTAGCTGCTCGAGTAATAATAGGCTCTTCAAGTGATGAAAGCCAACTCGGAGAAATGTTTAACGAGATGGCTGATATTTTGACCACTAATATTGATAAATTAAAGCAAGTTGAAAATTTGCGACGTGAATTAATTGCTAACGTGTCCCATGATCTAAGAACTCCTATCGCTATTATTAGAGGTTATATAGAAACATTGCAAATTAAACAAGATACAATATCTATTGAAGATCGGAATAAATATATAAATACAGTAAAAGATAGTGCTGAAAAATTAGAAAAGTTAGTTACTGAATTATTTGAATTATCAAAGTTAGAAGCAAATCAAGTACATGCTAAAAAAGAACCTTTTATTATTAGTGAATTAATAAGTGATATTATTAATAAATACCAACTAATTGCTAAAACTAAAGATATTTCAATTTTGACTGAATTGTCTAAAGAATTACATCCAGTATATGCCGATGTTTCACTTATTGAACGTGTTATGCAAAACTTAATAGATAATGCAATAAAGTTTACACCAATAGGTGGAAAAATTATCATAAAAACATTAAAAAGTAATGACAATAATGCTCAAATAATTGTGTCTGATAATGGTGTTGGTATTGCTGAAAATGATAGAAATAAAATATTTGCGCGCTATTACAAAGCTAATAATTTTACAGATTTAAAAGATAATACAGGATTAGGCTTAGCAATTGTAAAAAAAATATTAGATCTGCATAACACATCTCTTGAACTTGTAAGCACAGAAAATGTTGGAAGCTCGTTTAAATTTAAATTAAAATTTTATAATTAAAATTATTTTTTAAAATCCTGCCCAAGTATAAAGTATATTAATTATCACGTATAAGTAAGTTATACTTATTTATTTCAATTATTTTTTTATGAAATTTAAAAGATATTAAAAGTGTTTTTTTTAAACCTAATTGGTTTTTAAAGTCTAAATATTCCGCCAAAAGCAATAATTCGTTGTAAAAACCAAAATTGCTGCTCTGCAGTGTCTTCATTTAATGCAGTTGTTTTAATGTCATTCATGTTTATGAAACCTCCTTTTAATTCTGTTTGAATAAAGAAGTGCTTGTAGAATGTAAAGTTTAATCCCACTTTTGCTGAAGCTCCATATCCTGAAACATGAAAGTCATCATGACGTTCTTTACTCAAAACAGTAGCGTTGGTTTTAGGAAATAAAAGGCCTATTCCTATCCCTCCAAGTGTATTGATTTGAAATTTATCGATATTAGGGAGTTTTAGTACATGTGAAAAATCATCCACACGAGTAATTTCAGTATTTATATAATTTAATCCATCCGTGTGTTCAAATGTTAAGAAGCTTTCATCTAAAGTTAATTGATTGCCATTTGGATTTTCGTTATAACTTTCTGCATTTGGATAATTACCAGAATAAGTAACGGTTTTGTTTTGAAGCATAACATATTTCATGTGGTCTATACCAAGCGATATGTTGTAATGGTCATTTATAAAATAACCCATTCTAAAGTTTGTTTGCGGAATGGTCATTCTGGCGGGATTGATGTAGTCGATATGCCATCCTTTTGGTTTGTCATGTGCTACTACATCATATATGGTAAAATCATAATCAGATCCTTTGAATCGAATATCAGAAGTTGAAAATGTTTCTCGATTTCCACCCCAATAAAAATAAAATTTACCTTTATTGTGTGCCGAATATTTTTCAGAATTTTTAGTGAATTCTTGAGAAAAGGAGCACTGTACATAAAAAAAAAGCGAAAGTACTACCAATAAAAATGATTGTTTCATTAAAATTGATTTATAGTTTTTCTTATGGCTACTAATTTTGTCATAAGATTTTCAAAATAATCTAAATGCAACATGTTAGCTCCATCACTTTTAGCATTAGCAGGGTCAAAATGAGTTTCAATAAAAATGCCATCTACACCAACAGCAATTCCAGCTTTTGCAACAGTTTCAATCATATCGGGTCTTCCGCCTGTTACACCGACAGTTTGATTTGGTTGTTGCAACGAATGGGTTACATCTAAAACTGTTGTAGCATATTGTTGCATGGTAGGTATTCCTCTATAGTCTACTATCATATCTTGGTAGCCAAACATGGTTCCTCTGTCGGTAACCATTATGTTTTCATTTTGACAATCCAGAACTTTTTGAACGGCATGCTTCATGCTTTCAGGGCTCATAAACTGCCCTTTTTTTAAGTTAACAGTTTTGCCAGTTTTAGCAGCAGCTACAACTAAATCAGTTTGACGAACAAGAAAAGCTGGTATTTGTAAAACATCTACATAAGCAGCAGCCATAGCGGCATCTTCATTGGTGTGTATATCAGTAACGGTTGGAACTCCAAATTCTTTTGATATTTTTTCTAAAATTTTTAAGGCTTTTTCATCTCCAATTCCTGAGAAACTATCAATTCGGGACCGATTTGCTTTTTTAAACGAACCTTTAAATACAAAAGGAATTTCTAGCTTGTCTGTAATTCCAACAAGTTTTTCGGCAATTCTCATAGCCATTTCTTCGCCTTCAATAGCACAAGGACCAGCTAAAAGGAAGAAATTGCCACTTGTTGTATGTTTTATTTGAGGTATATTTTTAATATTCATAGTTTAGTTTTAGAAGATACAAAGATAAAAATAAAAAACTTTTAAATCGAAGTTTAAAAGCTTAGATGCATCATAAAAAGAATAAGGGATGCATTAGCTTGTTTTTTTTATCAAAAAACCTTTTGGACAGGCTATTGTTCCTTTTTCATATATGTTAAAATAGTAAATTTGTTTTTTATTTGAACCTTCAAAATTAGCTTCATATACAGCTAGTAATCCAGCACCCATATTGGAGTTTTTGGATGGAAAAGGGCAGCAGGAATCTATTTTTTTAAATACAATTTTTTCTCCCTTAGGTCCTTCTATTCCATTAAAGAAATAGGCTATAAAAACGGGCTCCAAATTGGCATTTATAATGCCAATATTTATAGGATAATCGGTGTCAGTGCCATATTTTGAATCTTTTGCATACTCTGTTAGTAAAAACATTTTGTTTTTAACAAAAGGCCTAACGGCTGTTTGATCTATGTTTTTTATAGTTGATTTTGTACTGATACAAGACGACATGCTTACTAAAAGTATTACAAATAGAGCCATTAATTTTTTCATATTAATTGGTTTTAGATTTTACAAAATAAGCCACTATTGAAGCCGTTACAATTCCGTATGATAAAGAAGAAAAAGTACTGAAATAAATGTAATTAGATAATGTAAAATATTTTTCAGCATCTATTAGTGACATTCTCTTATGTTCTATTTTAGAGGATATAATGTTCGTAAAAAAATTGGGAGATATAACTTCATACGAGAGATATTGAACAATTGGGTTAAAGGCTGCTATTAGTAAGGATAAAATGGCACCAGATAAAAAACCTTTTTTCCAATCTTGTGTACCATTAAAGTGATTTTTCTTTTTATCTAAAATTGCAAAAACATAAATTATCACGGCAACAAACCCAAAAAGCATGGTATAAATAGGTTGAAATTTTATTTTTTCAGAATGCCAACCCATTATTTTTTCAAAATACATCCAAAAGAGGAGGCTTAAAGAAAATACCATGGCCCATTTGAATTCAATTTTAAATTTTTCCATTGTTTATTTTAATTATGCTATAAAAGTAATAAATGTTTATCAAATGGATTAGATTATTTATATTTGATAAAAATTTATTTATGGATTTTATGTATGGTACATGGCATTGGTCAATTTCGGGTTTTTTAATTGGAATGATAATGTTGCTATTGGTTTATTTAGGAAAGTCATTTGGAATGTCATCAAATTTAAGGACATTATGTTCTATAGGTGGTGCAGGTAAATACAGCTCTTTTTTTAAATTGGATTGGCGTACACAAAAATGGAGTTTAGTTCTGGTTTTAGGTACAATATTTGGAGGGTTTATTGCTTTTTACTTTTTATCTAACGGATCAGGCATGAACTTAAATCCACATACCATTGAAAAGATAAAACTACTCAATATTGATGAACCAAATGGTAAATTATTGCCAGACGCAATTTTTAGTTTAAATAATTTACAAACACCAAAAGGTTTTTTTATTTTGTTAATTGGTGGTTTATTGATTGGTTTTGGTACACGTTATGCAGGCGGATGTACTTCTGGACATGCGATTTCTGGATTAAGTAATTTGCAAGTTCCATCACTAGTAGCTGTAATAGGTTTTTTTATAGGTGGATTAATAATGGCACACTTTATTTTACCATTCATTTTTTAATATTAAATTAAGTAATACATGAAATTAGCACCCTTTTTTTTGACAGGTATATTTTTTGGAATAGTATTAACAAAATCAGAAGCCGTTTCTTGGTATCGCATTTATGAAATGTTTCAATTTGAATCCTTTCATATGTATGGAATAATAGGCTCTGCATTAATTACGGGAACAATAGGTTTTCAGTTGATCAAAAAGAAAAACATTAAAGATTTTAAAGGAAACCCAATTGAAGTTGTTGATAAAGAAATAGGTTTTTGGAGGTATATACTTGGAGGTTCTATTTTTGGCTTAGGTTGGGCTTTAGTAGGCGCTTGTCCTGGTCCCATTTACATTCTTTTAGGCACAGGAACTTTGGCAGTAGTTGTTGTTTTAATTGGCGCATTACTAGGTACTTTTATTTATGGACTTGTAAAGGATAAAATGCCTAATTAAAATGGTTTTTTATAGAATAACAGGCGTTTGTATAATCTCAAAGTGCGTTGATTTTTTAAGCAATAGTCAATTACATTATTGCTAAATAAATAGTTTAATATTTTTTTTATTTCATAATATGCACGAATACATGCCTTATGTTTTTTTAATAGCTGTTGGTTTTGCTGCAGGTTTTTTAAACACAGTAGCTGGAGGCGGTACATTGTTAACATTACCTGTTTTAATTTTTATGGGCTTACCAGCACCATTAGCTCAGGGAACAAATAGGGTTGCCATATTATTACAAACCTTTACAGCAGTTAGAGGTTTTAAAAGCAAAGGAGTTTCTACATATCCATTTTGTTTATATGTTGGTATATCGGCTTTATTTGGATCTGTTATAGGAGCTTATTTAGCTTTAGATTTTGAAGGAAAAGCTTTTAACAGATTGTTGGCCGTTATTATGATAATGGTTTTAGTTTTAACTGTTTTTAATTCCAATAAAAGCCAGGCAAACTTAATTGAGCAATTAACAGGAAAATCGTTAAGTATATCCCTAATAATTTTCTTTTTTGTTGGAATATATGGCGGATTAATTAATGCAGGTATTGGTTTTTTAATGCTTTTAATTTTACCTTATGTAAACAAAATGAGTTTGGTAAGATCAAACGCAACTAAAGTTTTTGTTGTATTTGTATATACAACAGGTGCTGTTTTAGTTTTTGCGTTTAATGACAAAATAGATTATGGTTTAGCCGCTGTTTTGTCTATAGGAAACGTATCTGGAGCTTGGTTTGGAAGTCGTTGGTCTGTTAAAAAAGGGGATAAGGCAATTAAATTTTTTTTAATAGTTACTGTAACGGCCTTATCAATTAAATTATGGTTCTTTAATTAATATTTTACATATTCTGTAATTTCTAGACCATAGCCAATCATTCCAACACGTTTAGTTTGTTGTGAATTAGATAATAATTTGATTTTTGAAATATGTATGTCATGAAGAATTTGAGCACCAATACCAAAATCTTTAGCATCCATTTTTACTAGGGACGCTTTTAAAATGCCTTTTTGTTGTAAGGTTTTTAATTCAACAATTCTGTTTAACAATTCTAAAGAATGTATTTCTTGATTGATAAATAATATAGCTCCTTTGCCGTCATTATTTATTTTTGCAAACATGTCTTCTAATTTATTGTCAGGATTAGATGTAAGTGTTCCTAAAATATCATTATTTATTTGCGAAGAATTGATGCGGGTAAGTATTTCATCACCAGCATTCCAATTTCCTTTGGTTAATGCTATGTGAATTTGCTTGTTTGTAGTTTGAAGATAAGCTCTTAACCTAAATGCACCAAAACGCGTTTTTATTTCATAATCTTCTTTTTTAAGAATCAAGCTATCATGTTGCATTCTATAGGCTATCAAATCCTCAATCGAAACGAGTTTCAAATTAAATTTCATAGCTACAACTGCTAATTCAGGTAATCGAGCCATTGTTCCATCTTCATTCATTATCTCTACAATAACACCAGCAGGAGTATAGCCAGCTAAGCGTGCAAAATCAATAGCCGCTTCTGTATGACCGGATCGTCTTAATACACCACCTTCTTTAGCTATTAATGGAAAAATATGACCCGGGCGGGCAAGTTCAAATGGTTTAGTATCTGTGTTTACTAATGCTAAAATGGTTTTTGCTCTATCGGCAGCAGAAATTCCGGTAGTTACTCCATTTCCTTTTAAATCAATAGAAACCGTAAAAGCGGTTTCCATATGATCAGTATTATTAGTAACCATAGTATGCAATTCTAACTCTTTACAACGACTTTCTGTTAGGGGAGCACATATTAAGCCTCTCCCATGTGTTGCCATAAAGTTGATCATATCAGGAGTAACTTTTTCTGCAGCAGCTAAAAAATCACCCTCATTTTCTCTATCTTCATCATCAACAACTATAATAATTTTTCCTTGACGAATATCTTCAATAGCTTCTTCTATTGTGTTAAGTTGTATTTTATTAGACATTTGGTGTGCTTATTTTTTGTTTTTGAAACTTTAAAATTATTTTTTTTATTGGATTTATAATCCAATCAACATTAATAGATATTCCTATGTCATTTGTTGCTCTATAGGTAAGTAAAATAGCAAAAGGCAAAAGTAATATTGAAGACATCCATGTGCCTAAAAAGGGGCTAAGGCTGTCTTCTTGAGCTAGTTTTTTTCCAAAAGTATTGATGAAATGAAATGTAATAAAAATTAAGATAGCTAAAACCATAGGCAAGCCCAATCCGCCTTTTTTAATAATAGCTCCAAGAGGTGCCCCAATAAAAAACATAAGAAAGCATGAAAAAGCCAACATAAATTTTTCATTAAATGAAATCCAATGTTGATTGATGTTTTTCTTTTTGTAATCCAAATCATTTTTACTGCTTTCTATAGAAAAATCAATACTGCTATTATTATTAAAAGCGTTATCTGCAATTTTTTTTTGATCTTTTATTTGATAGAGAGCCAATACGTTGTCAATTAGGGTGTCTTTTGTAATGTTTTCAATTTTTTTTGAATAAAAGAGACTGGATGACCGTTGTGAGATGTTATCAGAAAATGAAACAATATCGGTATTTATTCTTTTTTGTAAGGAGTCAATAGTGATGTTTAATTCTTTAATATTTAACATGTTATATGTGTTCGATATCGATTCTTGATTAATATCTGAATCATTTAATTTGTCAATATTAATGCTTAAAATATATTTTTTAAAAGTGCTTTTTGCAAAAGGAATTTTTTTTCGTTGTTCATAGTTTTGAGGAGAAATATCTTCATAGTAATTTCCGTCAAATAATTCAAGATTTAATAAATTTTGATCTTCATCACTGCTTAAAATTCCGTTTTTTGCATTGATTATGGTACTTGCACCATTTCCGTTTGTGGATTTTTTATGGATGATAATTCCTTTTAAAAACTGTCCTTTATCTCCTGATTTTTCTTCAACTTTTATATTGATATTACCAATTTGATTAAATTGTCCTTGGGCAATTGCCATAGCAGGTTTTTGTTTTACAATATTTTGTCTTAAATTAATAAATTTATATTGAGCGGCCGGTATTACATTATTTGAAAATATAAAGGCAATAAAACTTAAAAAAACAATAAAGAATGTTAAAAATTTCATGGCTCTTTGTAATGAAATACCTGAAGATTTCATCGCTGCAAACTCATAGTTTTCAGCAAAACTACCAAAAGTCATTATGGACGCTAGTAATACAGATAATGGTAAAACCATTGGAATTATTGTGGGAGAGTAAAAGCCTAAAAATTTTATTACAACAATAAAATCTAAATCTTTACCTGCTAGGTCACTTATAAAAAGCCAAATACCCTGAAGTACAAATATTAAAAAGAGAATTACAAAAACCGAAGCAAATGTAATTAAGAATGATTTTAAAATATATTGGTCTAGTATTTTCAACGAAACTTATTTTAATCTAAACTATTTATATAATAGCCAGGATATTTTGATTCGGTAAAGGTAAAGTGATTTTTTGATAAAGGCTGATTAGTTTTAAAAGAATTTACAGTCAAAGTTGTTTTAGTTCCTTTTTTATCAGTTTCTATCATATTATAAATGTTATTTGTTGAAACATCAATACCAATTAAAACTTCTTTTATGTTTTCTTTTGTATTTGTTGGTTTTAATTTTATATACTGAATTTTTCTTCCTTTAATGTTTTGGCTAATGTCCCATAGATAAGTGTATCCCGTTTCAAAAAATGTCAGCATTTTATCTGGACTTATAGCTTTTTCATCTTCTTGACCTTTAGAAATTGAAATTTCTTCGTCTTCGGGAACTATAGTGTATGTTTTTTTACCGTCAAACATTTTTGTTATACCCATAAAATCGAGAACATATTTGTTTGATTGAAGGCTTTGTATGGCTACTTTTCCTTTACTTTCTTGATTGATGTTTTCTTTTGCATTGCTAAGGTCGTATTTAAAGTCTATAATTATATTTGTATATCCTTTTGCTTTTGCCGCTACTTCATCTAATAATTGCTTTGCTTTTTTAGATTCTTGTGCTTGTGTGCTTAGGGTTAATAAAAATATAAGTGCTACTTTTATAAAGTATTTCATTTTATGAGTCTTTTTGTTCATTATTAAAAAAATGATTTAACGCTACTAAATCAGGTATTAAAACAGATCGAGCTTTACTGCCTTCAAATTGGCCAACAATACCAGCAGCCTCTAATTGATCTATGATTCTTCCAGCTCTGTTGTAACCTAGTTTTAATTTCCGCTGGATTAAAGACGCACTGCCTTGCTGAGCAGTAACAATAACTTCTGCAGCATCTTTAAACAGCGAATCCCTTTCAGATATATTCATATCAAGTTTTGTGCCACTTTCCTCACCAACATATTCAGGTAATTGATATGCATCTGGATATGCTTTTTGTGATCCAATATAATCTGTTATTTTTTCAACTTCGGGTGTGTCTACAAAGGCACATTGAACACGAACAATTTCATTGCCTTGTGTAAAAAGTAAATCGCCTCTACCTATTAATTGATCTGCTCCTCCTGAATCTAAAATTGTTCTTGAATCTATTTTTGAAGTAACTCTAAAAGCTATTCTTGCAGGAAAATTTGCCTTTATCATACCTGTAATAACATTTACAGAAGGTCTTTGTGTTGCAATAATTAAATGAATACCTATAGCTCGAGCTAGCTGAGCTAAACGAGCAATTGGTATTTCTACTTCTTTTCCTGCAGTCATAATTAAATCAGCAAATTCATCTACAACTAAAATAATATAAGGCAAAAATCGATGACCGTTTTCAGGGTTTAATTTTCGTTGTTTAAATTTTTCGTTGTATTCTTTTATATTTCTAACCATAGCGTCTTTTAATAACGAGTACCGGTTATCCATTTCTATACAAAGCGAATTTAAGGTGTTTATTACTTTTGTATTATCTGTTATTATAGCTTCATCTGTATCAGGTAGCTTAGCTAGATAGTGTCTTTCAATTTTATTAAATAAGGTTAACTCAACTTTCTTTGGATCAACCAAAACAAATTTAACTTCAGCAGGATGTTTTTTGTATAGTAAGGAAGTTAATATAGCATTTAAGCCAACAGATTTTCCTTGACCTGTAGCACCTGCCATAAGTAGGTGTGGCATTTTTGCCAAATCAAAAACAAAAGTTTCGTTTGAAATTGTTTTACCTAGGGCTATGGGTAATTCCATTTCTGATTGTTGAAATCTTGCAGATGAAATAACACTTTTCATCGAAACCATAGTTGGGTTTGCATTAGGAACTTCAATACCAACAGTTCCTTTACCAGGAATAGGCGCTATAATACGAATGCCTAAAGCCGCTAATGAAAGCGCAATATCGTCTTCTAAGTTTTTGATTTTTGAAATACGTACACCTGCATTTGGAATAATTTCATATAACGTTACTGTTGGGCCTACAGTAGCTTTAATTTGAGAAATTCCAATGCCATAATTTTTTAAAGTTTCAAGAATCTTATTTTTATTTTGTTCTAATTCTTCTTGGTTTATAGTTATACCACCAGATGAATAGTCTTTTAATAATTCAATACTTGGCATCTTGTAATTTGATAACTCTAGTGTAGGGTCAAATTCTCCAAAATCAGCTACAATTTTTGCAGCTAAATTAGTTTCAATAGTTTCTTCTTCTGTAACAACTTCGACAACAAAATTTTCATTATTTGTGTCTGTATTTTTTATATTTTTTTCTTCAATAGAATACTCCTTTTCTTCATTATCTATGTATTCATTATCAATTTTAGAATCCTTTAACAATTCAGAATGATAACCAATGGTTGGCTTTAAGCTTTCCTTATCTATTTCAAAATTAGAATTAGTTTTGAGCTCTATACTAGAATTAGTCTCTTTTTCTTCTGGGGAGAGAAAGTTAAATGAGTCAGTTTCGGTTGAGTTTTCTGTAAGATAATTAACATCATTGTCTGAGCTCGTTTTAATTTCTTCAATATTAGGGCTTGGAAACTTGTTTTTTATTTCTTCTAATGAATTCTTAATTTTATCTGGTGACATTTTTATTTTAAAAATTAAAAAAATAATAACAAATAAAATTAACACCAGTAAAACACCTATTTTTCCAATATAATCTAAAACAAATTGATTAATTTCATATCCAATTACACCTGAAAAATTTGGAAATTGTTCCCAAAAAAAGCCAAATACTAAAGAGAAAATAATAATTAAATAAAAATCCCAAAATAATGATTTTCTTAATTTAAAAATGCTGATATCTAAGATGAAATAAATACCTATCATTAATAAGGATTTTACAAAAATGAAAGAAGCAATTCCAAATCCTTTGTAAATAAAGAAATCAGCAATATAAGCTCCAACTTTGCCCAACCAATTTTCTGTTTTATCAGTCCTGTTTATTAATGATTCAATTTGACTTTGATCATGATATCCTGTAATAAAATAAGATATAAAAGAAATCATTAAAGCAATCGCTATTAAAACTAATAAACAGCCTATTACAAATCGATGTTGTCTATATTTATTAGGTACATTTGGATCTTTTATAGGTGTATTTTTTTGCTTTTTTGCCATATTAATTTATATCTTTAGTAGAGGACACATGTTTAAAATTAATTAAAAAAATAAGGAATATAAATTAGACTTCCAATAGCGATACCTGTCATAGCTGCAAAAAACACAGCACCGGCAGCAATGTCTTTGATAAAACCAATTTTTTTATGATAATCAGGATGTATAAAATCTGCTACTTTTTCAACAGCAGTATTTAGTCCCTCAACACCTAATACTAGTCCTGTGGTAAGTGTTTGAAACATCCATTCTTCTTTGGTTATATTAAAATAAAATCCTGCAATGATTAACAATACAGCTATTAAAAATTGAACCATGACGCTGTGCTCTGTTGTAATTAATTTAACGGCTCCTTTAAATGCAAAACCGATGCTTTTAAATCTTCCTAAAAAAAAAGTTTCGTCTTTTTCAAATTTCATTTTATAGAGATGCTAAAGCTAATTCATAGTTGGGTTCATCAGCAACTTCTTGAACTTGTTCTGTATAAACAACAACTCCATTTTCGTCTAAAACAATAACCGCTCTTGAATGCTTTCCAGCTAATTTACTGTCTAAAATTTCTAAACCATATGTTTTTCCGAAACTACCGTCTTTAGCATCAGATAAATTAATGACATTGTTTAATCCTTCCGACTCGCAAATGTTTTTTTGAACAACGGATAAGTCATTTGAAATGCATAGTACTTTAGTGTTTTTTAGGCCACTAGCTTTTGCATTAAAACTTCGCACAGATGCCACACAAGTTCCTGTTTCAATACTAGGAAAAATATTTAAAACTAGTTTACTCCCTTTAAAATCTGCCAAAGAAACAAATAAAGAATCGCTGTTTTCTAATTTAAAATCGGGTGCTTGAGTCCCTATTGCAGGTAATTCACCAGATGTTGATATTGGGTTACCTCCTAATGTTATTGTTGCCATGATATGTTTTTTTAGATAACAAAAGTAATAAATATATTTGGAAAAGGTAATCAGTATTTGTTTTTAAAATTAATAGTTTTGTAGTTTTAATATTTTATCGTAATATTGCAATATACAAATAAACATATGGGTGCTTCAAAATCAGATTTTTTTTCAGAAGAGCAAAATGAGATGGCAAGTTTATTTAAATCCATATCTCATCCTGCTAGAATAGCAATTATTCAATATTTACTTTCTGTTGACACTTGTATTTGTGGTGATATTGTGAAAATAATACCTCTAGCTCAGCCAACAGTATCTCAACATTTAAAAGAATTAAAAAGAGTTGGCATCATAAAAGGTACAATAGAAGGAACAGCAATTTGCTACTGCTTAAATATTGAAATTGTAAAAAAAATAGAATTATATTTTGCAGGAATCTCAAATCAATTAAACACTAAATGTTGCTAATTTAAACACTATGAAATTATCAGAAATTAAAAAAGAATTAAAAAAACTAAAATCAATAGCATTTAAATTGCCCAATGACTCATTTATACCCCATAATTTTCATATTACCGATGTTGGAAAAGTAACCAAAAATTTTATAGATTGTGGAGGTGTATTTAGATCTGTAGAAGTTGTTAATTTTCAACTTTGGGCTACTGATGATTATGATCATCGTTTAGCTCCTGAAAAATTAATAAACATTATCGAACTTTTAGAAGAAAAAATGCAAATTGATGATTTAGAAATTGAAGTAGAGTACCAAATGCAAGAAACAGTTGGTTCATATAATTTGTCATTTGACGGAACTCATTTTGTATTAATCTCTAGATTAACAGACTGTTTAGCGAAAGATAAATGTATTGTTCCTGAAACAAAAACAAATTTTGAATTAGGAGAATGGAAAGTTAAAGAAAACACTTGTGCACCTAATTCAGGTTGTTGCTAAAAAATAGATACATGACAAACAAAGAACACTGGGAGAACATTTTTGCAACTAAACGCGAAAACGAAGTAAGTTGGTTTCAAAAAACACCTGTAAATTCTATAGAAATAATTGAAAAATTGAACCTTTCTAAAGATGCAAAAATCATCGATGTTGGTGGTGGTGATAGTTACTTGATAGACGCCTTATTAGATAAAGGGTTTACGAATCTATTTTTATTAGACATTTCATTAAACGCAATCGAAAAAGTTAAAAGTAGGTTAGGGGATAAGGCGACTATGGTAACCTATATTGTGTCAAATGTTTTAGATTATAAGCCTGAAATTACTTTTGATTTATGGCACGACAGAGCATCCTTTCATTTTTTGACAGACAGTACTCAAATTCATAAATATGCAGATTTAGTTTCAAATTTAATTGTTTCGGGTGGTAATTTAGTAATTGGAACATTTTCAGAAACGGGTCCCTTAAAATGTAGTGGACTAAACATTTCTCAATATAATGAGTCTAAATTAAATTCGGTTTTTGAAAGCAAATTTATCAAAAAAACATGTTTTATAACAGACCATAAAACACCCTTTAACACCCTTCAAAATTTTATTTTTTGCACATTTAAAAAACAAGACCATGTATCCTAAAATTCAAGCTTTAATTGAAACTTTAGCAAATTTTGTAACAGTAGAAGAACGAAAAGAAGTATTAAACCCATTAATCGATTACATTCAAGATAAAGTAAATGCAAATCAAGAAATACGATTAAATTTTATTTGTACCCACAATTCAAGAAGAAGTCATTTGACACAAATATGGGCACAAACAATGGCTTTTCATTTTCAAATACAAAATATTTTTTGTTATTCAGGAGGTACACAAGCAACGGCCATGTTTCCTAAAATTGCTGAAACATTAGACAAACAGGGTTTTCAAATTCTGCAATTAAGTCAAGTAAGCAATCCTGTTTATGCTGTTAAATTTTCAGACAACCAACATCCCATCATTTGTTTTTCAAAGACTTTTGATGATTTATTTAATCCGGATTCGCAATTTGCAGCGCTGATGACGTGTTCTTCTGCAGACGAAGGCTGTCCGTTTATTGCAGGAGCAGAAAAGCGTTTACCCATTCGTTATGACGACCCAAAAGCTTTTGACGGAACATATTTAATGGATGAAAAGTATTTAGAGCGAAGTATGGAAATTGCTTCTGAAATGTATTTTGTGTTTTCAAAGATAAAGAATGGAAGATTATAGAAAACTTTGGGCAGAATTTTTTGGTACTTTTTTGTTGGTTTTTTTTGGTACCGGATCAGTCATAATTAGTCAAGAATATCAAGGTAGTATTGGTGTCTTTGGTATTGGTGTTGTTTTTGGATTAACCGTTTGGCTATTGGTTCAATATTTTGGGAGATTTGCGGATTGTCATATTAATCCAGCAGTTACTTTATCTTTTTTGTTTTTGAAGCAAATTTCACCTTCAAACGCCATTCAATATATTGTTTTACAATTTTTAGGTGCTTTTTTAGCCAGTACAGTTTTGCATTATTTTTTTCCGTTTAATATCAATCTAGGAAACACCCTCCCTAGTGGAAGTTGGCTTGAATCTTTTATATTAGAATTGTCATTAAGTTTTGTATTAATGATGGTTGTTTTGATCCCTACTACAAAAAAGGCATTAATTAAGTATGCTCCATTTTTAATAGGTTTTACGGTCTTTATAGAAGCTTGGTTGGCGGGACCCATTTGCGGGGCATC
>NZ_CAWUTS010000079.1:0-10112 GCF_963925415.1 uncultured Flavobacterium sp.
ACAATACTGTTTTTGTTAAAAGCTCCAGCTTCTGCATATTGTTTTACTGCTTGTATTGCTGCTCCAGATGTGTACCCCACAAAAAGGCCTTCTTTTTTAGCTAATTCTCTTGCTGAGTGAGCGCTTTCTTCATCTGTTACTTTCATGAATTCATCAATAACATCAAAGTCAGTTGCTGTAGGTATTAAGTTTTTACCCAGTCCCTCTATCCGATAAGGATAAATTTCATCGTTATCAAACTCTTTAGTTTCATGATATTTTTTTAAAACAGATCCAAAAGCATCTACACCTAATATTGAAATGTTTTGATTTTTTTCTTTTAAGTATTTTGCTATGCCCGATATAGTTCCTCCTGTTCCACTACACGCTACTAAATGAGTAATTTGACCTTTTGTTTGTTCCCAAATTTCTGGACCAGTTGATTTATAATGTGCATCAATATTTAATTGGTTAAAATATTGGTTGATATAAACCGAACCTTTCGTTTCTTCGTGTAATCGTTTTGCAACACTGTAGTATGAACGCTCATCATCGGCAGAAACATTAGCGGGGCAAACATATACTTTTGCTCCCATGGTGCGCAACATATCAATTTTGTCTTTTGATGATTTTGAACTTACTGCTAAGATACAATTATAGCCTTTAATGATACTTACCATTGCTAAACTAAAACCTGTATTGCCAGAAGTAGTTTCAATTATAGTATCACCTGGAGTAAGAATGCCTTGTTTTTCTGCTTCTTCAATAATGTATAGTGCTATTCTGTCTTTTGTAGAATGACCTGGATTAAAGGCTTCTACTTTAGCGTAAAAATTTCCTTCAAAATTTTCAGTAACTCTGTTAAGCTTAATAAGAGGGGTATTCCCTATAAGTTCTAAAACGTTATTATAAGCGTTTATTTGTTCTTTCATAAATAATATGTTAGTCAAGGTAAACTTTTATAGATTTTTTTGACAACCTTTAAACCTTGCAAATTTATAAAAAATTTTTATTATTTCTCAATTCCTTCTAAATCTAATAGAAAACTAAATTCTTTTGCTGTTTCTTTTAACTGTTCAAATCGTCCTGAAGCCCCGCCATGACCAGCATCCATGTTTGTGTTTAGCAATAAAATATTTTTATTAGTTTTTTTTGTTCGTAACTTTGCAATCCATTTGGCTGGTTCCCAATATTGCACTTGCGAATCGTGTAAGCCAGTTGTTACTAGCATGTTAGGGTAATTTTGAGTCTTTACGTTGTCATATGGCGAATAAGTCATCATATAGTCATAATATTCTTTTTTATTAGGATTTCCCCATTCATCATACTCTCCAGTAGTTAACGGAATTGTGTCGTCTAGCATGGTTGTGACAACATCAACAAATGGAACTTGAGCAATAACACCGTTGTATAATTCTGGGGCAATATTTACAACAACACCCATTAATAATCCACCTGCTGAACCACCTTCTGCATATAAATGAGCGGCTGATGTGTATTTTTCTTGAATTAAAAATTTAGAGCAATCTACAAAATCTGTAAATGTGTTCATTTTTTTTAATAGTTTTCCGTTTTCATACCATTCTCTTCCAAGATCTTCTCCTCCTCTAATATGTGCAATCGCGTATATAAAACCTCTATCTAAAAGACTTAAACGACTTGTTGAAAAATAGGCATCCATTGAATAACCATATGAACCATAAGCATATTGCAACACCGGATTATTTCCATCTTTTTTCATTCCATTTTTGTAAACTAGCGAAACCGGAATTTTTGTTCCATCTTTTGCAGTTGCCCATACACGTTCTTCTGTATAGTTGTTTTTATCAAACTTGCCTCCTAATACTTCTTGCTCTTTTAATATGGTTTTTTCTTTTGTTTTCATATTAAATGCAATCACCGAAGATGGCGTTGCAAGAGATTGAAAACCATAGCGAAGTATGTCTGTATCAAAATCTATATTTGTGGTTGTGTATGCAGTATATGTTTCACTATCAAAGGGCAAATAATAAGTCCCTACCCCATTCCAAGGTCTAATTTGAATTTTATTTAAACCGTTAGTTCGTTCTTCAACAACTAAATAATCTTTAAAAATATCGATCCCTTCTAATAAAGTTTCTTTTCTATGCGGAATAACATCAGACCAATTGTCTTGAGAAGTTTTAGCTTCATTGGTTTTCATTAACTTAAAATTAGTAGCCTTGTCTTTATTTGTAACAATATAAAAACTAGTTCCATAATGTGAGATACTGTATTCTAAACCTCGTTCTCTTTTTTGAAAAAATCTAAAATTTCCTAAAGGATTATTTGATTCTAAAATTTGATATTCAGTAGTCAAAGTACTTGAAGAGCCAATAACAATATATTTTTTTGATTTTTCTTTATAGACAAACGTATTAAATGTATCATCTTTTTCATTGTAAACTAATACATCTTTTTTTGAATCTGAATTTAAAGTGTGTCGATAAATTTTGTCAGATCGCAATGTTTCTTGATCGTTTTGAACATAAAACAAAGTCTTGTTATCGCTTGCCCATGTGGCTCCACCAGAAGTGTTTTCTATTTTATCGGCTGCTATTTCATTGGTTTCTAAATTCTTTATTTGAATGGTATACTGTCTTCGTGAAACTAAATCAACCCCAAAAGCTACCCACTTATTATCTTCACTTACGCTAATTCCGCTTAAATTAAAATAAGATTGTCCTTCAGCCATTTCATTGCAATTAAATAAAATTTCTTCTTTAGCTTCTAAACTTCCTTTTTTTCTTGAATAAATTGGATAATCTTTTCCTTTTTCAAAACGGGTCGTATAATAATATCCATTGTATAAGTAGGGAACAGATTGATCATCCTCTTTAATTCGAGATTTCATTTCTTCAAACAAATCCTTTTGCAATGGTTTAGTATGAGCTGTTATAGCTTCATAATATTCGTTTTCTTTGTTTAGGTAGTCTATAACTTTAGGATTTTCTCGGTCTTTTAACCAATAATAAGGGTCATTACGTTTATCCCCATGTTTTTCTAATATGCTATCTTTAACTTCAGCAATTGGTGGTGCTATATTTTGAGTCATTTTTGATTCTTTTTTTTTATTACAAGAAGTTGCAAAAATAAGGCATAATGCAATAATAAATAGGTTATTTTTCATGTTTTTAAATTATTAAGTTTATTTAATTAAGTAATTTATTTAATATAAAAGCTGTCAATAGTAAAGATTTATATTTTCATATTTTGAAATGTATCTAACACATATTCATGCATAACTGTTTTATAATCTAAATGGGTAACGATTCTTAATTTACCGTGTCCCATTGAACTGATGAGTATGTTTTTTAATTTTAATTGATTTAAAAAAGCTTTTTCATCTACGTGAGAAGCTACTTTAAAAATTATAATATTCGTTTCAACGGGTTCAACTTTTTCAACAAATGATAACGAATTTAAAGTGTTTTCTAATTCTTTTGCTTTCTTGTGATCTTCTTGTAAACGTGTTACGTTGTTTTCTAATGCATACAGTCCTGCTGCTGCTAAATAACCTGATTGACGCATGTTGCCCCCAAAAATCTTTCTAATGCGTAAAGCTCGTTTCATTTCTTCTTTAGATCCCAGCAAAACAGATCCAACTGGAGCGCCAAGTCCTTTAGACAAACAAACAGAAATGGTATTGAAAAGTTTTCCAAACTCTTTAGGATGTTGCTTTTTTGCTATAATTGCATTCCATATACGAGCACCGTCTAAATGATATTTTAAATTATGATCCTCACAAACTTGTTTTATTTTTTGCAACTCATTTAATTCATAACAAGCACCACCACCTTTATTTGTTGTGTTTTCAAGACTTACTAATGATGTTAAGGGCGAATGATAAAATTCGGGATCATTTATGCCATTTTCAACTAAATCAGCCGTAATTAAACCCCTTATACCATCAACTAAATTACAAGAAATTCCACTATTAAAAGATGCACCTCCTCCTTCATAATGATAAATATGAGAAAACTTATCGCATATTACTTGTTCTCCTGGGTTGGTGTGAAGTTTGAGGGCTGTTTGATTTGCCATAGTTCCAGAAGGAAAAAATAAGGCTGATTCCATACCAAATAAATCAGCTAAAGTTTCTTCTAACATATTGACTGTAGGGTCTGTTTTATAAACATCATCTCCTACTTTTGCCTTAAACATGGCTTGTAACATTCCTTCAGATGGCTTTGTTACTGTATCACTTATTAAATTTATTTCCATAGAATCAAAAGGAATCACTATTTTTGTCCTGTAAATTTACAAAAATTATGATACATACAGAACATGTGAAGGATATTATTAATCGCCTTGGTGCCTTAAGGAGGTATCTTTGACGTCGATAGAAAATTAATTGAAATAGCCAACGAAGAAGAAAAAACCTTTGCCCCCGATTTTTGGAACAACGCTAGAGAGGCTCAAATAGCAGTAAGAGACTTGCGTTCTAAAAAGAAATGGGTAGAAGATTATACTACTGCCGTTGACATGAATGAAGAACTTCAAATTATGATAGATTTCCAAAAAGAAGGAGAAATTTCTGAAGATGAAGTAACTGATTTTTATCAAAAACTAATTTCGCATTTAGAAGAAATTGAATTTAGAAACATGCTTTCTGACGAAGGTGATAGTTTAAGCGCAGTACTTCAAATTACAGCTGGCGCAGGAGGCACAGAAAGTTGCGATTGGGCTTCAATGCTTATGCGTATGTATATGATGTGGGCGCAAAAACAGGGATATAAAATCAAAGAATTAAACTATCAAGAAGGTGATGTTGCGGGTATAAAAACTGTAACTTTAGAAATTGAAGGTGATTTTTCATTTGGCTATTTAAAAGGTGAAAATGGTGTGCATCGATTGGTGCGTATTTCTCCATTTGATAGTAATGCCAAACGACACACATCATTTGCATCTGTTTACGTTTACCCTTTGGTTGATGACACTATTGAAATTGAAATCAATCCGGCTGATATTGTCATTACAACAGCGCGTTCTAGTGGTGCTGGTGGCCAAAACGTAAATAAGGTTGAAACCAAAGTGCAATTGGTTCATAAACCCTCCGGAATTCAAATTCAATGTTCTGAAACACGCTCTCAACATGATAACAGAAACAGAGCTATGCAAATGTTGAAATCCCAATTGTATGAAATTGAATTAAAAAAACAATTGGCTCAACGAAGTGATATTGAAGCAGGAAAAATGAAAATTGAATGGGGTTCGCAAATACGTAATTATGTTATGCAACCCTACAAATTAGTCAAAGATGTAAGAACTGGAGCTGAAACTAGTGATGTTGATGGGGTTATGAATGGCGAAATTGATACGTTTTTAAAAGCCTATTTAATGCTCATGGGACAAAAAGATGAAGAATAGATTATGCGCTAACGATTATAGATTTATAAATTTTAAATAAAAACAAGCAATAAATGGATTTAAATTTCAACAAAAACGAAGATCATAACAAACTATTACTTGCTCATTTGAAACAAAAATTTTCCCTTGTAAAAATGGGTGGAGGAAAAAGTAGAATTGAAAAGTTACATGCCGAAGGAAAAATGACCGCTCGTGAACGCATTGATTATATTTTAGACGATAAATCTAAATGTATCGAAATTGGAGCTTTTGTTGGAGAAGGTATGTATAAAGAACATGGAGGTTGTCCTTCTGGTGGGGTTGTTATTAAAATAGGGTACATCTCTGGAAAACAATGCATTGTAGTTGCTAACGATGCTACAGTAAAAGCTGGAGCTTGGTTTCCAATAACTGGAAAAAAGAACCTTCGTGCTCAAGAAATTGCAATGGAAAATCGACTTCCTATCATTTATTTAGTAGATTCGGCTGGAGTATATTTGCCTTTGCAAGATGAAATATTTCCAGACAAAGAGCATTTTGGACGCATTTTTAGAAACAATGCAATCATGAGTAGCATGGGAATTACACAAATATCAGCTGTTATGGGAAGTTGCGTTGCAGGTGGTGCATATTTACCTATCATGAGTGACGAGGCTTTAATTGTTGATAAAACAGGAAGCATTTTTTTGGCAGGAAGCTATTTAGTTAAAGCAGCTATTGGAGAATCTATTGACAATGAAACTCTAGGTGGAGCAACAACTCATTGTGAAATATCGGGAGTAACAGATTTTAAAGCTAAAGATGATGCTGAAGCCTTAGATCGCATAAAAAGTATCATCAGCAAAATTGGTGATTATGACAAAGCGGGTTTCAATCGGGTTAAAGCTCAAAAACCAGCTTTAGAACCAAAAGAAATATACGGAATACTTCCAAAAGCTCGAAACGAACAATATGACATGATGGAAATCATCAATCGATTGATAGACAATTCTGAGTTTGATGAATATAAAGCGGGTTACGGTCAAACTATAATTACAGGTTACGCTCGCATAGATGGCTGGGCTGTTGGTATTGTTGCCAACCAAAGAAAAGTAGTGAAAAATAAAAATGGTGAAATGCAATTTGGTGGAGTAATTTATTCTGATTCTGCAGATAAATCAGCCCGTTTTATTGCCAATTGCAACCAAAAGAAAATTCCGCTGGTATTCTTACAAGATGTCACAGGTTTTATGGTTGGAAGTAAATCAGAACACGGAGGAATCATTAAAGATGGAGCTAAAATGGTCAATGCTGTTGCGAATTCTGTTGTTCCAAAATTTACAATAATAATAGGAAATAGTTATGGCGCAGGAAATTATGCCATGTGTGGAAAAGCCTATGATCCACGTCTTATTGTTGCTTGGCCAAGTGCAGAACTTGCCGTAATGGGAGGAACACAAGCCGCAAAAGTACTGGCTCAAATAGAAGCGTCTTCTTTAAAAAAGCAAGGCAAAATTGTAGATGAAAAAGTAGAAAAAGAGTTGTTTGACAAAATAAAAGCGCGATATGATGAACAAGTTTCACCCTATTATGCTGCATCACGATTATGGACAGACGCTATAATTGATCCTTTAGATACAAGAACATGGATATCCATGGGAATAGAAGCTGCCAACCAGTCACCTATTGAAAAAAAGTTTAACTTAGGTGTGATACAAGTATAAATTGATATACATTACTTCTTTTAATCCCGAACGTGTTTCGGGATCTTTTTTTAAAAGCTGCATCTGTTCTGCTTGTTTACAACCTAACTCATGAAAAACGAACACTTTCAAACATTCAAAACAAACATCTCAGGTATTTCTTTACCTGAAAAGTTCACATTCCCTTTTTATTATGAACCTCATGAATTGAGCATTATTGCTTGCAATGAATTACAAAATTATTTAGAAAATCAATCCGATTTTAAACATAATTTTGGTTTAAATCCAACTCAAAAAGGTCTAGTAATTGGAAAAATGTTTGGTGTTTTAGTTTGCCAAAATGAAGTTGGAGAAATTGGACAATTATGGGCTTTTTCTGGAAAGTTGGCTGATTCTAATAATCACAAAAAATTTGTTCCAACGGTTTATGATATGTTGGATGTAAAAGGATTTTATAAAATTGGTGAAAATGAGTTAAATAAAATCACTTCTGAAATTGAAGTTTTTCAAAATTCTGAGGAATATAAAAATACACTTCACAATTTAGAAGCTACAAAAATAGAAGCTTTTAATGATATTCTAAACCAAAAGAATAACAATAAAGTTCAAAAAAAATTGCGGGATGAAATTCGAAAATCAGAAACATTTAACGAAGACGAGTTAAAAGAAGCCAGTAAACAAGAAGGAATTTTGTTAAAAAAAATGGCCCAATTCTGGAACTACAATATAGAAGCTGCACAAAAAAAAATTGACATAATCAATTCAGAGATTGAGGCTTTAAAATTAAACAGAAAACAAAAATCTGCTTCTTTACAACAAAAACTTTTTGCTGAATATGCTTTTCTTAATCAATATGGAATACTCAAAAGTATTGGAGAAATCTTTGAAGAAAATCCACCAGCTGGAGCAGGAGAATGTGCTGCTCCAAAATTATTGCATTATGCTTTTGCTAATAAGTTAAAACCCATTGCAATGGCTGAATTTTGGTGGGGAAAATCTCCAAATTCTGAAATTAGAAAACACAAACAATTTTATCCGGCTTGTAAAAGTAAATGCGAACCTATTTTAATGCAACACATGTTAGATGGTTTAGACATGGAAGAAAATCCGTTTGAAAATAATCCAGCAGCAGGAAAAGATATTTCAATTGTTTATGATGACGAACATTTGGTTTTAATCAACAAACCAGTCGAATTCTTATCTGTTCCCGGAAAAAAAATTAAAGACTCTGTTTATCATAGAGTTAAAAATTTGTTTCCCAATGCAACTGGGCCACTAATTGTGCATCGTTTAGACATGTCTACTTCTGGAATTATGATTTTAGCTAAAAATGAAGCTGTTTATAAAGAGTTACAAAGTCAATTCATTAAAAGAACTATTAAAAAAAGATATGTTGCCCTTTTAGACGGAATTATCCTTGAAAAAGAAGGTTTTATAGATTTTCCATTACGAGTAGATTTAGACGATAGGCCCCGACAATTGGTTTGTTACGAACACGGAAAAACAGCGCAAACACGTTGGCAAAAAATTGATGTCAAAAACAACAAAACCAAAGTCTACTTTTATCCAATTACAGGTAGAACGCATCAATTAAGAGTTCACGCTTCACACGAATTAGGGTTAAAAACTCCAATTTTAGGTGATGATTTATATGGAAAAAAAGCCAATCGTTTGCATCTACACGCAGAACAATTGACATTTATTCATCCAATTTCAAAAAAAGAAATGACTTTTTGGGTTGAAGCTGATTTTTGATTTGTTAGATAGAGATTCACAAAGGTTTCTCAGAGTTTCGCAAAGGTTTTTTATTATTGAGTTTTAGCAATTTTTCACGAGTTTCATTTTATTTCTTATATTTGATTTTTAAAACCTAATTATGAAGAAACTAATCATTCTTACCTTATTACTCAGCCTATTTCAAACCAATGCACAAAACTTTACTCGTAGAGATTCACTTCAAGGAGGAATGCGTTTTGAGCGTTCTTGTTTTGATGTGCAACGGTATGATTTAAATATAACCATAAACCCAGAAGAAAAAAGCATCGTAGGCTATAATGAAGTTACTTTTGATATTTTACAAGACACAAAAAAAATTCAATTGGATTTATTTGAAAACATGAATGTAGATTCAATTGTCTTCAACAAACAAAAATTGACTTATAAAAGAGATAACGATGCCGTTTTTATCAATTTCAGTACCGAATTAACTCAAAATTCTTCTCAAAAATTACGTTTTTACTATTCAGGAAAACCTTTAGTAGCTAAAAATGCTCCTTGGGATGGCGGTTTTGTATTTAAAAAAGATAAAAGTGGCAACCATTTTATTGCAGTTGCTGTGCAAGGAACTGGAGCGAGTTTATGGTATCCTGTAAAAGATTCACAAACAGATGAGCCTGATAAAGGTGCCACTATAAAAGTAGCAGTTCCAAACGGATTAATGAATGTTTCAAACGGAAGATATAAAGGTCAAGAAGATTTGAAGAATGGCTATACACGTTGGGATTGGGAAGTTATAAACCCTATAAACACCTACTCTATCACGGTTAATATTGCAGATTATGTTCACATTCATGATAATTTAAACGGATTAGATTTAGATTATTATGTACTTCGTGAAAATGAAGAAATAGCAAAAGTTCATTTTGAAGCTGATGTCAAACCGATGATGAATTGTTTTCAATCTAAATTTGGACAATACCCCTTTTATGAAGACGGATACAAATTGGTTGAAGCCCCTTATTTAGGCATGGAACATCAAAGTGCAGTGGCTTATGGAAACAAATATAGAAAAGGCTATTTAGGTGGAGACTTATCTGGTACTGGTTTGGGCTTATTATTTGATTTCATAACGATTCACGAAACGGGTCACGAATGGTTTGGAAACAGTATTACCAGTAAAGATATAGCAGACATGTGGATTCATGAAGGTTTTACAACCTACTCAGAAAGCGTCTATTTGGAATGCATAAAAGACTATGAGGCCGCAATGAAATATATCAACGGTCAATCTAAAAATGTGGCTAATGATAGACCTGTAATTGGGTTTTATGGAGTCAATAAAGAAGGATCTAGCGACATGTATTA
>NZ_CAWUTS010000080.1:0-3465 GCF_963925415.1 uncultured Flavobacterium sp.
ATTTACACAACTGTTAGATACCGTTTTCACTCGACACCTTACATTGCAATTAAAAAAACAGATTCACAAATATTGTTTGGCTTTAGTTATGATTTGGGATTTAATTAATTATTATATTAAAAATGACTAGCTACAAACTGGTCTATTGTTTTAACTTATTTACTATGAAAGCACTTTCAAAATCACGTTTTAAGCAAGGATTAGAATGTCCTAATAAACTTTATTTTTCAAATAATTCCGAAGAGTATCATAACATAAAAAGTGATGATACCTTTTTGCAAGCCCTTGCAAGTGGTGGTTTTCAAATAGAAGAATATGCCCGATTACAATACCCTGGAGGGTTTTTAGTAGATGCACCCTACCATGACAATAACTATCAAGATTTGGCAAATCAAACTTCCGAGCTTCTAAAGCAAGAAAATGTAGTCATTTATGAAGCAGCTTTTTATGTTGACAATCTTTTTATTAGAACAGATATATTAGAGAAAAAAGGAAATACTATTAAATTAATTGAGGTAAAAGCAAAATCGATTAACCCTAATGATTTATATAATTTTGTTGGAAAAAATGGTGGATTGGTTAGCGGTTGGAAACCTTATCTATTTGATTTGGCTTTTCAAACACATGTAACAAAACTTTGCCTTCCAAAATTTCAAATCACTCCCTTTTTATGTTTGGTTGATAAGACTAAAACATCAACTGTAGACGGATTAAATCAATTTTTTAGAGTAAAACAAAATTCAAATAAACGAACAGGTGTTGATGTTTTGGTTACTGATAGTAGTCAAATGGGGACGAATTTGCTTCATCTTGAAAATTTATCAGAAGTAGTTTCAGGTATTCTTAATAATAATCATAACTATTATGATAATTTAAATTTTGACGAAGCAATTTCATTACTGCTAGGTATTCGAATTAAAAATTATTACCCCAATTGGCCTGCTAAATTTTCAGCTTGTAAAAAATGTGAATTTAAAAAAGATAGTTCAGAGTCTGGCAAAAATAAAAAATCGGGCTTTGAGCATTGTTTTAAAACACAATTTCATTGGTCTGACAAGGAATTTGAAAAATCAAATATTTTTAATATTTGGAACTTAAAAGACCCTAAATTGATGGAACAAGGTATTTTGTTTAAAGATCAATTAACACCAGAACACATTAAGTATAAGGAATCGGCTGGATTTCTTTCTGCCAAAGAACGACAATGGCTGCAAATAGAAAAAGAACGTTCAAACGACTTTTCAGAATATGTAGATATTGATGGATTAAAAACGGAAATGGCAACTTGGGTGTACCCTTTGCATTTTATCGATTTTGAAACTTCTACCGTACCTCTACCCTTTCATGCAGGTAGAAAACCTTATGAACAAATAGCATTTCAATTTTCTCATCATATTTATTATGAAGATGGACGAATAGAGCATGCTAACGAATATATTAACACCACACCAGGTATGTTTCCAAACTTTGAATTTATACAACATTTATATGATGCATTAATTCATGACAATGGAACAATTTTTAGATATTCCTCACACGAAAACACCATACTCAATGCCATTCGGGATCAATTAATTCAAAGTAATTATCCATTTAAAGACGTATTGATACTATTTATAGAATCTATAAGTAAACCAAAAGACAACCATACCAATCCGTGGCCTGTACCTTCACGAAATATGATAGATTTATGTGATATTATTATCAAATATTATTACAATCCCTATACTTTTGGCTCAAATTCAATAAAAAAAGTGCTGCCTGCCATTTTAAAAACCAGTGAATTTATTCAAAACAAATACGGTTTGCCAATTGGTCAAATAAATGTTTCAAGTAAAAATTTTAATTCCTCTCATATTTGGCTAACACAAGAAAATGGCGAAATCAAAAGTCCGTATGAAATGTTACCACCCGTATTTGAAAATTTAAGCGATGAAGCAATTGAAGCTACTTTATCCGATATCGAAAATATAGATGATGGAGGAGCTGCTTTAACAGCTTACGGGAAAATTCAATACACCGATATGTCAACGAACGAAAGAATGGGAATTGCCGGTGCTTTAAAGCGTTATTGTGAAGTAGATACCTTGGCAATGGTTATTATTTATGAACATTTAAACAATGAAATTTCATGAATTTAACGATTAAAACACCTGAATTTATTACTGATTTAATGAAACTTTGGTTGCTTCAATATAAAGAGACTCAACAGGACAATATAACACAACTTGGTATTTTTCATTGGGAATTTTTACCCAATAGAAGAAATCCAGATAAACCAAGAAGAATACCCAGAATTGATTTTTTTGAAGTTTTAAAAGAAGAAACTTTTAAACGAAATATTTATTTTTTAGAAATAGATGATAAAACACTTCATGTTTTTGAATCTTCAGGTTTAGATCTAGCAGGTTTAAATGTTGCTCATAAATACGACTGGGATGGAAAGCAATTCTATAACGCACCTAAAAAAATATGGTCAATGATTCGTTAATTTTATTAAACTATTTTTATAAAAAAAGTGTGCAATAAAAAAGTATAGGAGATTATTTTATCTTTAACATTTCGTTTTTATCAATCTTTCCAGTATTACAAGTTCCTGAGCAGTATGGTTTGTGTTAGTTTGATGGCACCGTCAAAAAACTTTGTAATCAGAAATCGTATTCATTATATTGTGTTGTTTTTGATAATCAAAATCTGCATAAGACACAGAATACCCTTTAGTATAGCTAACCCTTTTATCTACACCTCCAAAAGAAAACCATAATACAATTAAACTTTCTTGGTATCTAATTTCTAATAAATACTTTTTTGAATGTTTTAAACTAAATCGAATTGCTGTATTAGAGGACTTTAAAATCTTATACATATTTCTTGAATTTTGATGACTAAGGCTAAGATATAGCGAGAATACCGATTGCTCTAGAGATTGCTCGACTGGTTTAAATCCTTTTTGTTTCGATTGATTTATCTTTACTATTTTATTATAATTTAGTCATTATACCCCTGATCTCTATTTACTTATGATAAAAAGAGGTAAAATTAGATAAAAACTAAAACTTCCAGGAGGCACAAAAAAAATCCGAGCAAATTAATGTTCGGATTTTTTTATTTTTAAAAAGTATTGAAAACTTATTTCAGATTTTCAATCATTGTTTTAGTCATCAGTTTTAAATCGTATTCAGGCTTCCAATTCCAATCATTTCTAGCATCAGTATCATTAATGATTTTAGGCCATGAATCGGCTATACCTTGTCTAAAATCAGGATTATATTTAATTTTAAAATCAGGATAATATTCTTTAATGGATGTAGCCATTTCTTCTGGATTAAAGCTCATTCCTGCAATATTATATGAAGTCCTAATAGAAATACGCTCTTTAGGAGCTTCCATAAGCTCTAAAGTTGCTCTAATTGCATCATCCATATAAATCATTGGTAATGTTGTTTTAGCAGCTAAAAAGCAATC
>NZ_CAWUTS010000081.1:0-16556 GCF_963925415.1 uncultured Flavobacterium sp.
CGAAGCAAAAAAACAATATATTGAACTAATAAATACTTTATTAAAAGAAAGAAATCTAGACTAAATTTATAATGAAAAAAGGAATACTAATTTATTTGTTATTTATTTCATTGATAGCTTGCAAAAAAGACAAACAACTCATAGAAGTTGAATTGCCTGAATCTAATTTTATAGAAGAAATTAAATTGACAAATCCTTATGGTGTAAAAACATCAGAAGGACCATTTAACATGAAAAAGTTTGCATTCCAGTACTCAGATTTAGAACCATTTATTGATGCTCAAACAATGGAAATTCATCATTCTAAACTTCATTTAAGCTATGCCAATAAATTAAACATTGCTATAAAAGAAACTGAATTTAAATCTAGAAATATAGAAGATGTTTTAGCCAATTTAAACAATGATGATCTATATTTAAAAAATAATGCAGGAGGATATTACAACCATAACTTATTTTTTGAAATAATATCAAACGAAAAAAACACCAAACCTACAGTAGAATTTCAAAAAGCAATAGATATAGATTTTGGCACTTTCAGTAATATGAAAAAACAAATTATTGACAATGCTAATGATTTGTATGGCTCAGGGTGGGTTTGGATTATAGTAGACATCAACGGAAAATTATCGATTATTAAAACTATAAATAATGAAAACCCATTAATGAAAAGCACAAACGAAAGAGGAATACCTATTTTTGCTTTAGATCTATGGGAACATGCTTATTATTTGCAATACAATAACCTTAAAGGAAAATATGTTGAAAATATTTTTAACATTATAAACTGGAAAACAGTCTCAAAAAAATATGATGAAGCAACCGCCATTAAATACATTGATGAATAAAATAATTATATTTTTTTGCTGCATCCTATTTCTATATTCTTGTAAAAAAGAAAAAGAAATAAATACTGATGAAACAAAAAAAGTTGTGGCTGAATGTTTGATATTTGGCTTAAATGGAAATGTGAAAAATTGTGTTGAATATACAACAGAACAAAACCGAAATGAAAAGTCACTACCCTCAAGTGCTCGAAGATATGAAAATCAAAGTTCAAAAGACGTTACATTAAAATTTGATTCTAATGGGTTGCTTGTCAATAAATTAATCTATGGAGAAGATAGTAACATAACAGAAGATCTCATTTATGATGGTATTGACAGAATTATATCTTCAAAAAAATTTACTTCACCAACTGATTTTTCATTCACAAAACATACCTGGGAAGCAAAAAATAACACCATTATTACCCGAAGAATTACAGATGGAAGTTTATTAGACAAAGAAGTTTTTCAATATGATAAAGGCTTAAAAATAAACAAATTAAAATTCAATTCTCGAGACAATATAACAGATAAAATTTCCTATAAATACAATACTTTTAATCAATTAGTAGAAGAACTTTATTATAGAGACAAGCCCAATTTTCAATCGCGTTTAGCTTATGAATATAATGAAAATAGCGATAAAAAAACAGAAGCTTCTTATGACAAAAATAATGATTTAGTTTGGAAGACAAATTTTGAATACAATTTAAACAACGATCTTATAAGTGCCAAAACATTTAACCCAAATGGCGTAATAAGCTTTGAAGAAGCTAAGGATTTTGATCAAAAAAATAGATTAATTACAAAAAAAACATATGATTCTTTTGAGAATTCAAATACTAAAGAAGTAATAGAATATGATGAAAAAAATAATATTACAAAAACTATTTTTTATAAAAATGAAGTCGTTATTTCTCAATCTAATTATGAATACGACATACACAATAACCTAACACTTTATTTAATAATCGACGCTACTAATATCGAGATTTATAGAAAAGAGGCAAGCTATACCTATGATGATCAAGCAAATTGGGTTTCAAAAACTACTACTTTAAATAAAAATTTAGAGTTATTTACTTCAAGAAAAATTGAATATTATACATACTAGAAAAAATGGTTTAATCGTCTAAATCATCATAGTTTTTTGCAGTTGAATATACCCTCCATTTTTCAATACATTCTTGAATATCCTTAGGCGTTTCAGTTTCAAAACGCATAAACTCTTTAGTAATAGGATGTTCAAAACCTAGTGTTTTTGCATGAAGTGCTTGTCGAGGTAAAATCTTAAAACAATTATCTACAAACTGCTTATACTTGGTAAACGTAGTTCCTTTTAATATTAAATTTCCACCATATCGCTCATCATTAAATAAGGTATGACCAATATGTTTCATATGAACTCTAATTTGATGCGTTCGCCCTGTTTCTAATTTACACGAAACTAAAGTTACATATCCTAATCGTTCTAAAACTTTATAATGAGTAACTGCTGGTTTTCCTGTTTCGCCATCTGTTTCATAAACGGCCATTTGCATTCTATTTGTACCATGTCTGCCAATATTTCCTTCAATAATACCTTCATCTTCTTCAACATTTCCCCATACAATACCAACATACTCGCGTTCTGATGTTTTGGCAGCAAACTGCTTCGCCAAATAAGTCATCGCATATTCTGTTTTAGCGACTACTAATAAACCCGAAGTGTCTTTATCAATCCTATGAACCAATCCAGGCCGTTCGGAGCTATTCATGGGCAAATTATCAAAATGAAAAGCCAAGGCATTAACCAAGGTTCCTGAATAGTTTCCATAACCTGGATGCACAACTAATCCTGCAGGTTTATTGACCACCAATAATTGATCATCTTCATAAACTATATCTAAAGGTATGTCTTCTGCAATTATTAAATTTTCAAAAGGTGGATGGGCTAATAAAATACGAATAACATCGAAAGCCTTCACTTTATAATTTGACTTTACTGGAACATCATTTACATAAATATTACCATTTGTAGCTGCTTGCTGAATTTTATTACGAGTAGCATTTTCAACCATGTTCATTAAATATTTATCAACTCGCAAAGGTGCTTGACCTTTTGTAGCTTCAAATTTATAATGTTCAAATAAGTTATCCTCGTCTAAATTATCTTCTGTACTATTTGTATTATCAATCATTTTTTTAATCATCAAGTTTTGGCACATCAACATCAATCTCAGGTTGAATTACAACTAGTGAATCTGCTCCATTTATAAAAGTTTCTTCAAAAGTTCTTTTTCCATCCCCAAGTTCTAAATCTACAACCGTATTTTTTAAAATTTTATCTCCTTTTTTTAACGCTTTCCCATTTAACTTTACTGCTAATACTAAATCTTTAGCCAAATTTGGTTTATATAATACATTTCCTTCTTTAATTCCTATAGCTCTAAAGACAGCTTGGAGCTGACGGTAGGTTTTGTCTTTAATATCTGGCATTGTAATCATCGCATAACCCCCTGCGTTAATTTTTACATATACTTTTCTACCATCCTTTACTTTGTCACCAAATTCAGGATCTTGCTCTACAATTGAAAAAGGAAGATAATCTGCATTATAATCAATGGTGTCTAAAATTAAGACCTCTAAACCCAAATCATTTAATTTTTGTTCCGCAATACTAATTTTGACATTAGTCAGATCAGGAACATCAATTACTTCATCGTGATTAGTAGTAATACCTAAAAAATTTATTAATATAAAAACTAAAATACATACAATAATAACTGCAAAAACTATTTGTTTAACAAATGTTCTACTCTTTAAAAATTGAATAATCTTCATAAATACTAATTTTAGCAAAGATATAAATTTAAAGTTCGAATAAAATATGATATTTTTGTAAAATAGAATTTATTTTACAATAGAGTATGAATGTAGCAGTAGTAATGGGTGGATATTCAGATGAATCTGTAATATCATTAAGAAGTGGTCAACTAATTTTAAACAATTTAGATCAAGAAAAATATAACATCTATGAAATTCATATTTTGTTAGAGGGTTGGTTTGCGATTGTTAATGACGAAAAGTTCTCTATAAACAAGGCCGATTTTTCATTTTATGATGGCTTTTCAATTACTCATTTTGATGTAATTTTAAATACCGTTCATGGAACGCCTGGTGAAGATGGTCATTTGCAAGCCTATTGGGAATTATTAGAAATTCCATACGCTGGTTGTAATTATTATCAATCTGGTCTTACTTTTAACAAGCGTGATACGCTTTCTGTTTTATCAAAATTTAATGTTCCAAGAGCCAAATCCATATATGTATCTGAAGGAAACGCTATTTCTTTTGATCAAGTTGTAGCCGATTTAGGTGTTCCTTTTTTTGTAAAACCTAACCAATCTGGTAGTAGTTTAGGCATTTCAAAAGTAAATTCATCTGAAGAATTTGAAAAAGCTTTGCTATTTGCTTTTGCAGAAGACAAAGAAATACTTATTGAAAGTTTCTTAGACGGAACTGAAGTTTCTGTTGGAGTTCTTAAATATAAAGGAGAAACGCTAGTTTTAGGCTTAACCGAAATCATTTCTGAAAATTCCTTTTTTGACTATGAAGCCAAGTATTTAGGAAAATCGGAAGAAATTACTCCTGCCCGAATCAGCGATGAAATGACAGAAAAAGTTAAAAAAATAGCCATAAAGATTTATGATACTCTGCGCATGAACGGTTTCTCTAGATCTGAATTCATCATTATGAATAACGAACCTCATTTTATCGAAATCAATACTAATCCTGGTTTAAGTCCTCAAAGTATTTTTCCTCAACAAGCTGCTTTTGCAAATATTAGCATGAGTGATTTGTTTGATAATGAAATTGAATTAGCTTTACAACAAAAACCCATTTGGAAGAAATAATAAATACATAAAAAATGAAAAAAGCAATATTTCCAGGTTCTTTTGACCCCATCACAAACGGTCATTTTGATATCATCAAAAGAGGTATTTCGTTATTTGATGAAGTTATTGTGGCCATTGGTATAAATGCAGAAAAAAAATACATGTTTTCCTTAGAAGACCGAATGCGTTTTATTAAAGAATCGTTCAAAAACGAACCCAAAGTTAAAGTGATTTCATACTCAGGCTTAACAATACATTTATGCCAAAAAGAAAATGCTGATTTTATTTTAAGAGGTTTACGCAATCCTGCCGATTTTGAATTTGAAAAAGCTATTGCACATACCAATCGAAAATTATCGAAAATAGAAACCGTTTTCTTATTAACTGCTGCTCGCACTTCTTATATTTCATCCAGTATTGTAAGAGACGTTATAAGAAATGGTGGCGATGTTAGTAAATTGGTTCCAGAATCAGTAATGCAATAGATTTTAGATCATTAGTCTAATACACAATCATATTTTTTTTAACCAGATGTGCTCAAACATGGTACATCAATTTTAAAACCCTACATTTGCACTTTTAAAAATAAAAGCCCAAATTAAAATGCAAAAAGTATTAAATTTATTTGATTTCAAACAAAAAGTAAATTATAAAACTGAAATATTATCTGGCATAACAGTTGCTCTTGCCCTTGTTCCTGAGGCTATTGCTTTTGCAATGATTCCTGGTTTTTCACCGCTAACTGGTCTTTATGCAGCATTTGTAATGGCATTGATAACCTCTGTTTTTGGAGGTCGCCCTGGTATGATATCTGGCGCTACAGGAGCCGTTGCCGTTATTTTTATTGGATTAATATTAGAATTAAAAAACCATTTTGCCGACATTTCTCCTACTCAAATACTAAATTATGTTTTTGCAACCGTCATCATAGCAGGAATTCTTCAAATAATAACAGGACTACTCAAGCTGGGAAAATTCATTAGATTAGTACCTCATCCGGTCATGTTTGGATTTGTTAACGGATTGGCTATTATTATATTCATGGCTCAATTTCCAAATTTCTATCAAAAAGGAACCAGTAATTTATTAGAAACTTCCGCTTTTACAATGATGTTAGGGCTAACCATGTTAACCATGTTAATCATTTGGGGCTTACCTAAATTAACAAAAGCAGTACCTTCATCATTAGTTGCCATTTTAGTAGTTTCGGCGCTTGTAATAGGTTTTGGCATTGACACAATGACCGTTGCAGACACAATGAATGCTGGTGAAACTATAAAAGGAGGCTTTCCTCCTCTTTCCATACCTACAATTCCTTTTACGCTTGAAACATTCAAAATTATCTTTCCATATGCAGCCATTGTTGCAGGTGTAGGACTAATTGAAAGTCTTTTAACGCTAAACATAGTAGACGAAATAACCGACACTCGTGGAAACAGCAATAAAGAATGTATTGCCCAAGGCTCTGCTAATATATTATCTGGATTTTTATCAGGAATGGGTGGATGTGGTATGATTGGTCAAAGTTTAATAAATACTTCGGCTGGTGCTCGAGCTCGATTATCGGGTATAACTGCAGCTGTAATGCTTTTGTTTTTTATTATGTTTGGCTCTAGTTTTATAGAAAAATTACCCATGGCCGCTTTGGTTGGTTTAATGTTTATGGTTGCCATAGGTACTTTTGAATGGGCAAGTTTTAAGACCTTTAAAAAAATGCCAAACTCAGATGTGGTTGTAATGGTTTTAGTAACTTTAATAACTGCAATAACACACAACTTGGCCGTAGCCGTTTTATCTGGTGTAATAATAGCAGCATTGGCTTATTCTTGGGAAAATGCTAAACGCATTCGTGCTCGAAAATATACTGATAATCAAGGCATCAAACACTACGAAATTTTTGGGCCCTTATTCTTTGGTTCAACAACTGCTTTTGCAGAAAAATTTGACATACAAAACGATCCTAAAGAAATTATTATTGACTTTGCAGAAAGTCGTGTTGCAGATATGTCGGGTATTGAAGCTTTAAATAAAATTACCGAACGATATGCTAAAGTGGGTAAAAAGGTACATTTAAAACATTTGAGTAGAGATTGTGTAGATCTTCTCAAAAATGCCGAAGCAATTATAGATGTAAATATTTTAGAAGATCCTACATACAAAGTTGTTCCAGGAAAAATTGCGTAGAGCAACGTTTAACAAATGCAACAATAATTTGATACATATAAAAAATCAATTTCATATAGTGTTACAAGAATTCAAATAAGAACAAATGAAAAAAAAAAATAGCGTGTCGAATGCAACATCAGATAATCAAATATTACTGGCTCAATTATTACCGCATACAAAATCAAATTTAGAATCAATGGAAATGAAGTTTAATCCAATGGTTGATTCTAGTATTCCATACCGAGATGAAACAGATGCAACAACTAAAAAAGAAAGCATTCACCAACTGATTGAAAAACTAAATGTAATAAAAAATATTAGATATCAAAGAACTATAGAAGACACCTATTGTAATGTATATTCCTTTGATTATTGTTATTTTTCTAATGTGTATCTTCCAACGGTTTGGTGGACTCCAAATTCAATACAAAAAATAGCAGAAGGACAAAAAATTGAGGCGGTTTTTGGCAAAACTGTAAAGCCTATATACTCCAGTGCAATTGTAGATTGGTTTATAAGATGGGGCGGAAATTTTGGGTGGAAAAGAATGGAAAACTTAGATGAAATTCAAAATAAAGTCAATGATGAAGGGGGTATTGCTATAATTTGTGCTAAAAGAAAAAAAGTGGGTCTATCAGGACATATTGTGCCTATTGTGCCCGAAACAAATGTAAAAAAAGCCTACAGAGAAAATGGCCTAGTGGTTTATCCATTGCAATCTCAAGCAGGAAAACTAAATTATAATTATTTTGCTAAAGCCCGAAAAGATTGGTGGAATCACGAGCGTTATTCTTCTCATGTATTTTATTACCATGATTAAAAAAATAGGTTACTAAATTCGTATAATACTTAAAAAAACAAAAAAATATATAAATGAAAAAAAATCAGACCACAAATTATTACTGGGGTATAGGATTAGAAAATGAAACCTATATGCAATTGAAAGAATCCCTTGTGGTGTCTGGTAAATTTATACATGAAAAAGTTGGCTGCGAACGATACAGTATTGATTATAGAAAATGCTATAAATCAGGAAGTATCGATTCACAATTAAAAACAACTTTTGATGCAACTAAAAATTATAAAATAACACGAATGATTAACAGTCATTCGCTCGATAAATTAGATACAAACTACCAACACAAAACCTTGGTACAAAGCAAAGAAAATTTAGACCCATTAGAAAATCCGGAATATCTTGGAGAATCTATTTTAGAATTTTTTTTAAAAGACCAACCCTACAACATTCAAAGCATGGTAACCCAAAAAAACATCCCCATGGGATCGGTTTGTTTTGATGGTGATTCAATAGAATTTGTAACAAAATACTTTGAAAACAGAACAATTGAAGAATCTTGTAACGAGCTTATAACTACAAAAAAAATATTCATTGACACCATTAACAAATCTTCAGTTCTAACAGAAAAATTAAATTTTCCTGATTATAATGTTGGGTTAAACATGTTTATTTCCAACCAAAAAAATCTTGTTTTATTCAATAACGGAACCTATCATTTTCACATCACATTACCAACGCTAAGCAAAAACAGTCGAATTATTGATTATGACACATTTGACAAAACACATTCTAATGCTATATATCTGCTGCAATGGTTTGAACCTTTTTTTATTGCTACACTAGGCAGTCCAGATATTATGGGGGTTATGAGTACTAAATTTAATTTAGATAAAACCTATGCTTTGGGTTCTATGAGAAGCGCTATGAGTAGATTCACCGGTGTTGGAACCTTTAATAAATCAATGTCTAAAGGAAAAATTTTAACCTGCAAGGTAGCCGATTTTAGAAAGTTACTAAAGTTTACAAAAGAAGAGAATATTTGGTGGCGTGATCAAATTGAAACGGAAATGGAATACGAATTACTTTCGGATATTGGTCTTGATTTCAATCAAGAAAAAATGTACCAAAGCGGCTTTGAATTTAGAAGTTTTGATGAGTTTCCGACTAGCTACTTAAACGACGTACTATACGCTATCGTATTAATCTGCGAACATTCGTTACATATAGATAATGTTTTGTGGGGACACGACAGTATAATATGGAATAACATTGTATATAAAACATTAAAAAATGGTTACTTAACCAAACTAAACTCAGAAGAAAAAACAGAAATTTTAAATTTATTACAGCTCTTAAACCCTTCTGAAACTGATTGTACAGAGCTCCAAAAAGAATTTGAATCTATAGTAATGCTCGATGAATTTTTCTTTAAAGTTGTAGCCGTTTTACATAAAAAATATAACAACAACAACTTATGTGTAGACAGATTATGCGGGCAAAAAAGAAGTCAACCACCAAAATGGAATAATTTTAATAAATACCAAATAGAACAACATTTATCACAAATCTCAAACCAAGAGTAAGAAAATACTGCTTTCAGATTTGTAAGAAAACAAAATACATGAAAATTAATCATTAGACTTAAAAAAATATTTAATTTTTTAAACACTGATAATCAATACATTAAAAAATACAAATGTCTTAAAAGCTAAAAATTTAGAACTTAATTTTTAGCTTTTTTTTTTGCAAATAAATGACTGTAAATCTCATGTGTTTATTTCTATATATTTGATTACTATTAATTTAAATTACTTAAATGAAAGATAAAACGAAACTACAATGGTTAAATGTAGTCTTTATAGTCCTACTACATATTCTTTTTACTGCATGCCAATCTGGTAAAGAAAATGATCCTGAAATCGGATTTACTATACCCGTAGATTATTATATATTACCCAACGGTTTAAAAGTGATTTTGTCTCAAGACAAAACAGCACCTACTGTCATGGTGGCCATATATTATAATATTGGTTTTCGAATTGAACCTAAAAATAGAACTGGTTTTGCTCATTTATTTGAACACATGATGTTTCAGGGCACTAAGAACATGCCCAAAGGAGAATTTATGAAAATAATCGAAGGTAATGGTGGAGAATTCAATGGTTCTACTTATTATGATTATACCAACTATTATGAAATCATTCCTTCTCATATGCTAAAACCTATCCTTTGGGTGGAGGCAGACCGAATGTCCAGTCTTGATATTACTGAGGAAAATTTGAATAACCAAAGAGAGGTGGTTAAAAATGAAGTGAACGACAAAGTCCTTAACGCCCCCTATGGAGGGTTTCCTTGGCTAGATATGCCTCAATATGCCAACGAGAACTGGCACAATGCCCATAACTTTTTTGGCAACCTAGAAGATCTAGATTCTGCCAAAATAGAAGATGTTACGTCTTTTTTTAAAGCCTATTATGCACCAAACAATGCAACACTAACTGTTATTGGAGATTTTGAAATAGATAACGCAAAAAAATGGATAGAGGAGTATTTTGGGGTAATACCTAAAGCGAACCTTAGACCAATAGCCGACACTAGCGAACCCGAACAAAAAGAAGAAAAACGCTTTGTAAAAGAAGATAAATTAGCAAATAAACCTGCTATTAGCATTGCTTATAAGATGCCCGAACGTAATACATCTCAATATTATGCAATGGGATTAATTGACCAATTACTTCTTCAAGGAGATGACAGTAAACTAAATAATTTATTGGTACAGGAAAAAGAATATACAGATGAAGTTAGCGGTGGCATTAACTATTCTGGAAACATGTTCAATTACAGCGGACCAGCGTTATGGATTTCCAAACTTATTTACGATTCCGAAGTGTCTACCGACTCAATTATATCGCAATTTGATAATGCAATAGCATCATTAGATAATATTACTCAAGAAGAACTTGACCTTGCAATGATAAAATTGCGATCTAATTTATACGATATCATTGCCGACAAAGAAGGAAGAGCTGATTTGCTAAGTTGTTTTGCTTTGTTTGATGATGATCCAACTCGTATTAATAAAATTGAAGGGGAGTTTAAAAAAATTACACCAGATATGATTCGCAAAACTTTAAAACAATATTTGCGTAAAACCAATCGAACCATTTTAATTATTGATCCTAAAGCAGAAGGCATATGAAACATTTAAAAATATATTTAGCAATAATATTACTCGCTTTTGGCATTAACGCAGAAGCACAAAGAAAAACACCTCCAGCGGCAGGAGTTCCTTTAAATTTTACACTTCCTAAAAAAAACACTAAGGTTTTAGATAATGGTTTAAAAACAACCTACATTCAATATGGAATTGTGCCAAAAGTAACCGTTAGTTTGATAATCAAAACCGGAAACGTACACGAAACAGAGAACCAAATATGGTTAGCCGATCTAACGGCCGACATGATGAGAGAAGGAACTACTACTATGAACTTTACAACTATCTCAAAAAAAGTTGCTGGTATGGGTGGAGAAATAAACATCAATGTAGGACTAGATGAAACCACAATTACAGCTTCTGTTCTCTCTGAATATGCAAGCGACCTGATTCTAATTATGGGTGATTTGTTAATGAACCCCATATTTTCTAATTCAGAGATAGAGCGTTTAAAAAATAATTTGAAAAGACAGTTGTCTTATCAAATGGTAAATCCCCACTCTCAAGCAGCAGAAAAATTATATTCGACGATATATCCCAATCACGTTTATGGTAGAATTATACCTTCTAACAAAATGATTGATTTATATACTCTTGAGATGGTAAAAGAGTTTTATAAACAAAATTTTGGAGCCAAACGATCCTCATTATATGTAGTAGGCAAATTTAATGAATCTCATGTTTCGGTTGCAGTTAAAAAAAGTTTTGGAACATGGAAACCAGGCCCTGAAGTGGATTACCCTAAAGCTATTGCCAAGCATACTAATGAGATAGCCATTATAGACCGAAAAGATTCACCCCAAACAACCATAATGCTTGGGTCGCCTTCACTTACACCTAAAGATCCTGACTACATAGCACTGGTTGTTACAAATTATTTATTAGGTAATTCGTCTGCATCTCGAATAACGACCAACATACGTGAAGATAAAGGATATGCCTATTCACCTGCAAGTACAATTCAAGACAGACAAGGCACTTCAATTTGGATAGAGAAAGCTAACGTTACAACTAAATTTACAGGAGCATCGTTAATTGAAATTTCGAAAGAGATTACAAAATTGCAAAAGGAAAGACCATCAAACGAAGAGCTAGAAGGTATCAAAAATTATGCAGCAGGATTATTTGTAATACAAAACTCATCTCCAGAAGGTATCATAGAACAGTTAAACTATATTGATATGTATAATTTAAATGAAAACTACCTCACTGATTATATAAAAAACATTTATGCCGTTACACCTAAAAAAGTTTCACAAATAACAAAAGACTATTTAAATTATCCTGATATGACTATAGTATTGGTTGGGGATAAAGAGAAAATAAAAAAGCAAAATAAAGAAATTATAGAATCTAGGAAAATAAATTAATACAATATGGCATCAATTTAATTCTCCAAATGAAGTGTATTTACAAAAATTAAATAATAATCAGGCATTCGCATTTATTAATTGAATCCACCAATGAAAAAATTAACAACAAAGTTTTTAACACTTAGCTTATCTGCATTTTCATTGGTTATGGCTGTTATTTATGGAGATTTTGATGCCATAGAAATCGAAGATATAGAGGTTGATCAAATTGATTGGCAGGCTAAAGCAAAATCTGTCGCAGTTTATTTATCTGAAGAAGATCTAGAGCCTGTTGGAAACGGATATTATCGATTAAATATTGCTTATACACTGCAAAAAGAATATCCAAAGTTAAAAAAACATCCTTTTTTGGAACAGCCCGCATTTGGAATTTCAACCGCTTTTCTTGTAGCAGATGATAAATTAATGACAGTTGGTCATGCGGATAAAAATAGATTGTTAAAAGTAGTATATATATTTGATTATGAATGGGATGTTAAAAATAAAAAGTTAAAAAAAGAAATATACCATGAATCAGAAATATACCGATGTACAAAAATTTTAACGTCAAAAAATAACAAAAGAAAAGGTGATTATGCTGTTTTATTAATGGATAAAAAAATTAAAGGAAAAACGCCATTAAAAGTTAGAAACATAAACAGAAAATCCTTGATAGGAAAAGACATTGTCACTATTGGTTCACCAGACGGAGTTCCTTTAAAATTTACTAAAAAAGGTGTCGTGTGGGAAAAACTTCCATATGATGGGCTTTCTGAGAATAAATTTTTTATACACAATTTAGATGTTTCGGTGGGAAGTTCTGGTTCTCCAATATTTTTAAAATCTACAGGGGAGGTAATTGGTATTCAGTCTAGAGGAGAGGATGACTATATAGAAACAGATACAGAAATGGTTTTTGTTCAAGGCGATTATGACGGAAAAAATTCAAATTTAGGGCGTAGCCTTGTTGGCGAATGTGGCAGCCTAATTCCCCAAAAAGTTATAAATATTATCAATAAATAACCCTACTTTAACAAAAAACACATGTGTTCATTAATGCAATTAATGCATTAGCTGTATACATAGAATATATCAATTTACATAAACTTATATTCTACCTAAAATTTATTAAAACCTTTACAATTTATTAAAAAAATGAAAAAAAGAAGTTTTGCAAGCGATAATTATGGAGGCGTTTTACCAGAAATGCTAGAGGCCATATGGAATGTTAATAAAATGCACGTAAAAGCTTATGGACATGACGAAATTACCATAGATGCCAAAGATCAATTCAAAAAAGTATTTGACAGTGATGTAGATGTTAGTTTTGTTTTTAACGGAACTGGCGCAAATGTTCTAAGTCTAAGTCTTTTTACTAACTCATTTAACGCCATTCTTTGTGCAGATTCTTCTCATTTATATATGGATGAATCAACTGCTCCTGAAAGTTTTACAGGATGTAGATTGATGCCATTAAAAACTAATAATGACGGCAAAATTGATATTGAAACTATAAAAAAATCAATTATTCGTAGAGGAGATGAACATTTTGCTCAAATAAAAGTACTATCTATAGCACAGCCTACAGAATATGGTACTGTATATTCTTTAGAAGAATTAACTGAAATAGGCAAATTATTAAAAGAAGAACATATAATTTTTCATATGGATGGTGCTCGTCTTTTTAATGCGGCCATACATTTAAATTGCTCCCTTTCAGAAATGACCAAAGATGTTGGAGTTGATGTTTTATCGGTAGGAGGAACAAAAATAGGAATGATGTTTGGCGAAGCTGTGGTTTGTTTCAATAAATCGGGTTCAGACAACTTAAAGTACAAGCACAAACAAAGTATGCAGTTACCTTCAAAAATGCGATTTATATCTGCTCAGTTCTATCAATTACTTAAAGACAAAGTATGGGTAAAATCTGCCACACATTCAAATAAAATGGCAATTAGGCTTTATAATGGAATAAAACATTTGTCAAACATAGAAATAACAAGAACTGTTCAAGCAAATTCAGTGTTTGCAGCGATACCTGTTGAGTGGAATGACACACTACTGAACCTAAGCCCATTTTATATTTGGGACGAACATACGAACGAAGTAAGATGGATGTGTGCTTTTGATACTGAAGAAAAAGATATAGACGCATTTATAGAATTAATTAAAAAACTAAATCAACAACATACTAAACTAAGAAAATAGGTAACTAAAAAATAAATTTGCTAAATTTAAAAATTGGAAGCAATTATTAGGTAACGTTTTGATGGCGTTATGGATGAGGAAGAATTAATTTCAATTTTTAATACCCATTTAGACATCGAGTAATCTAAAAAAACACATCAACAAAACATGAAATATATTTTTCTTTATATTATTAGTGCTTCCTTATTTTCAGTGGGGGCATTTGCCCAAATAGAGGGGAAGGAGGCAATTATTTTAAATAAATTATACGTTGCATATGGTCAGTCGTATAACTTGAAATTAGATGAAACATATTCTCGATTACCCAAAAATGGTTTTAATCATCTTTTTAATTTAAGGTATGAAAACCAAAAAAATGCAAGAGTCATGAATTTTCAGGGTAGTTTTATGATTGGAACATTAAAAACAAAAGGAAATAATATTAACATTATTAATGATTACGCAGGTAACCTAAAATTTAGATATCTAAAAAAAATTAACAATATAGACCTATCTAATTTATCGGTATATGTTGGAGGAAATTTAGATTTTAGAGCAGATGCATGGTTTCCTCAAAATGCTGAACTTAGATATGCTTGGGATATTAATTTAGGAACAGGTTTTTCTACATCTGCACGATATTGGATAAATACAAAACTAACACTTCAATATGATTTTGATATTTCTTTAATTGGCGTTTTATGGCGCTCACATAACAATGGACAACAATTAATTACAGAAGAAATACAATTAGAAAACGGAATTATAGCCTCCGCATTTGAAACCCCAAGATTCTCAAATGTGATTAACACTTCATACATTGATAATTCTTTTAATGTGTTTTATTCTGTTTCAAAACAAACAAATATATACTACAATTTTGCGGTTTCATATAGACACATCAAACAACCATTAATAAAAAAAGGATACGAGTTTAATAATACTATAGGAATAGTATTTAATTTTTAACAAAATGAAAAACATAAGCTATTACATCTTATTTTCTATTACCTTATTTTCTTGCGATAAAGATTTAATTGTAGATACTTCTGCTAAAGCCGATTTTGACCTTTTTTTTGAATATTTAGAAAACGATTATGCTTATCGAGACTATCATCCATTTACAATGGCAGAACTCAAGCAAAAGTATATAGCGCAAATGGAAGCTTCAAACTCACAAAGCACATTGGCCAATATTATATTAAACAGTATAATAAATGATTTAAAAGACCCCCACGTAGGTATGAAGAGTAGCGAACCGTATTACTTAACTACTGTTACAACAAATAGCCCACCTGTAATTTTAGAAACGATAATACCGCAATTTGGAGAAATATCAGTTTATACAGAAACACAATTTTACACATCAGGGGTCGTTACATCAAATTCAAGCATTGGATACCTATATATTAGAGCATTTAATACAGTTATTGGTGGATCAAATTCATTTGAAATAGAAGAAGGTGTAAAAGAGATTGATCAAATAATCCAAAAATTAAATAATTTAGGAGTAACATCAATGATTATCGATATAAGATCTGGAGCTGGTGGTTCAAATTATGTTCCAAGATATATAGCCCAACGATTTATTGATAAAACAGCTACTTATATGATTGAACACTATCCCGAAGGAGATTCGTTTCTAAATAAAGAATGGAATATTGAACCTGCAGGAATAGGGTTTAGAACAAAAAAAATAGCATTATTATCAAATGGAACAACAGCCAGCGGTGGAGAAATGTTTCTTTTAGCAATGCTCCAAAGAGATCATATAATTCACATTGGTTCAAATTCGGCAGGAGCAGCAGGAAATATTGTTGATAAAGATTTATCTAACGGTTGGAATTTAACACTTACCAATTCACGTACTGAATTTCCGAATGGTGATTCATATTTTAAAATAGGCATAAGCCCTTCAATTATTGTAAAAAATGATACTAATTATGGACTTACTCACCTTAGTGACAAATTAATAGAAAAAGCAATAGAAGAATTAGAAAACTAAAATTAACTAAATTAAACGGCTCTATTTTTTATAGAAAATATTACCAATCTATATTCTAGAAAAAAGAGGGAAATACACACAAGAAATCAGAAATAATTTTAAACCAACAATTAAATCAATTACAATAG
>NZ_CAWUTS010000082.1:0-11605 GCF_963925415.1 uncultured Flavobacterium sp.
TGTTTATACCTTGTTTCAATATTAAATTTTTATTTGGTTTCTCAAGATTATTTACTAAATTTTGCATGCATGTAACAGCATACTCGATATCGGTTTGAATAGCTAAATTACGTTCTCTTAATTCATAATTAATGATTCCTAAGTCATAAAAATGAAGCAAGGTTTGATGCATTTCTATAATATGTCTTGTATGTTCTCCAATACTTGCGTTACCTAATTCAGCAATTGGCTTTGTATATGTTGTAGAATTTAAACTTTGTATAAGAGCACTTATTTCAGTAAATTTTTCTTTTATAGATTCAATGAGCATATAAATAATTTTTAATTTTGTAAAATAATAATTGAAACCTATGTTACAAAAATTATTTTAGAGGTTTAAATTTTATAGAAACAGAATTGGTACAAAAACGTTTTCCCGTAGTTTCTTTTGGCCCATCATCAAAAATGTGACCTAAGTGTCCATCACATTTTGCACAAACTACTTCGGTTCGAAGCATTCCAAAACTGTAATCTTCGTGATACGTTACAGCTCCTTTTTTTGCTTGATCAAAAGATGGCCATCCACAGTCTGATTCAAATTTTGACTCAGATGTAAATAATACATTTTCACAAGCCACACACACGTAGTTTCCTTTTTCAAAATGATCCCAATACTCACCAGAGAAGGCTCTTTCGGTTCCTTTTTCTCTTAATACTTCATATTGTAGAGACGTCAATTTTTTTTTCCAATCTGTTTCAGTTGTACCAATTTCTAGTTTTTTTTCTTCTTTTTTTTGCGATTGGCAGGATTGAAATATTATAATGATTAGAATGACAATAATTTTTTTCATGACTTTATTTTTAGCAATTAAATTTAAAACAATATAAGCTTCAAAACCCTTTTTTAGCTGTTTATTTTCAAGTCTTTTATATAGTCTTCATACTCATAGAAGAAACGTTCAAAAGCATCCATTTTGTCATTAAAAAATTCAAAAACTTCGGGCCATGTGTTTTTATTGTTGCAACTAACATTGCTTTTTTCTACCCAAATGCGGCTTACGGCTTTTCCATTTTCTAAATACAAATTGCGTTCAAATACAGCATCTGGCAAAAAATCTTTTAATAAAATGGTTTTTAAGGATTCAATTTTTTCGAAATAAATGAGTCTGTTTTCATTATCTTTTGGTTCTATTTCTAATAATACCTGAGCTTTTTTATTGTCTACATAAAATTTAAAAGCTACATCTTTAATTTTAGTATTGTATAGCAGCCATTTCCTAGAATTTTCTTCAGAAAATGCAACCCAAAATTCTCTTTTTATACGTTGAACTTCTTCTTTACTAAACATTTTGTAAATTTTATTTGTGTGAGTATCTTAAAATAAATTATCTTTAAACATACTAATAAATTAAAATAACATGCTTTTTGAAGATTTTATTAAATATGTACCAAAAATACGTAAAGAAAAGTTACTAGCATCAGAAGCGCATTTAAAAATGGCACCATTAGATCGAATTTCTTTTTTGAAGGAATTTAATTCTTCCAGGATAGAACCTCGAAAAGCTTGTGTTTTAATGTTGTTTTATCCAAAAGAGGATATGGCCCACTTGGCATTAATAGTTCGAAATTCATATCCAGGCGTTCATTCCTCACAAATAGGTTTTCCTGGAGGTAAAGTAGAATTAATTGATAAAAATTTAGAAGAAACAGCTTTACGAGAAACGCATGAAGAAATAGGTATTCATCCTGATAAAATACAGATTGTCAAGTCGTTTAGCGATATGTATATACCGCCTAGTAATTTTTTAGTGTATCCATTTATGGGTATTTCACATGACGAATTGGTATTTGTACCTGATTTACATGAAGTTGAAAAGGTTTTAGAATTACCTGTATCTCTTTTTTTAGATGATTCAATAGTAACTAATATAAAAATATCCACATCTTACGCAACAGAGATTGATGTGCCTGCATTTAAGGTTAATGATTATTTTGTTTGGGGCGCTACTGCTATGATGATGAGTGAATTAAAGGAAAATATTAAACACGCATTAATTTAATTGATTTTGTTACATTTGTATCTTTAGATTTAATTAGCAAATTATGACTTTTTTTAAGACTAACCCTTTTGGACATATATTATTTTTAAAGAGATGGCTGATACGAATTGCCGGATCTTTATCGCATAGAAGGTACAGAGGGTTTAATGAAATGCAGATTGAAGGATCTGAAATTATTAAAAACTTACCCGATACCAATGTTTTGTTTATTTCAAATCATCAAACTTATTTTGCTGATGTGGTTGCAATGTTTCATGTTTTTAATGCCAGTTTAAAAGGAAGAGAAGATTCTATTAAGAACGTTTGTTATTTATGGAATCCTAAACTTAATTTATATTATGTAGCTGCCAAAGAGACTATGCAAGCTGGTTTGTTACCAAAAATACTTGCCTATGCTGGAGCCATTACCGTTGAAAGGACTTGGCGTACAGAAGGCAAAGATGTTAAAAGAGCGGTTAATCCTAATGATACAGAAAATATAAAAATTGCTTTAGATGACGGATGGGTAATTACCTTTCCTCAAGGTACAACACGTTCGTTTAAACCTGTTAGAAAAGGTACTGCTCATATTATTATGCAACACAGGCCTATTGTTGTTCCTGTTGTAATAGACGGTTTTAGGCGTTCTTTTGATAAAAAAGGATTGCGTATTAAAAAGAAAGGTATTTTACAATCCATGACAATTAAGGCCCCACTTGAAATTGATTATGATGTTGACTCAATAGATGATATAGTCGAAAAAATAGAATATGCTATCGAACAACACGAATCTTTTTTAAAAGTAATTCCATCGGAAGTTATAGAAGAACAAGAATTGCTAAACCAACAAAGAAATTGGAAATATTAAATCACGCGAAAATTTTATTTTTATAGATCTAATTTTTCTAACTCTTCATAATTGCTATTTAATCTTTTTAATAGAACACCGTAAATAAGTTTATAAAACAACCAAAACAGACCTAAAATCCCTAGAGAACATATAAAAAGAATAGTAAATGAAATCATATAAAATCCATTTACATTCATTTTTTCGTTCAATGAATCAATAATTTCAATGATTTTGGGATCAAATTTCATAAAAAATATAAAAAACAACATAATTGATATAAAAATCATTGCTAAATTATACCAAATATAATATTTAACAGTTTTTCTAGTATTTAGGATGCTAGACATTAATTTTTTTATACTATCTGTTGCGCTTATTTTTTTATGATTTCTATAAAAGGCATAAATAAAAAGAAGAACAATTCCATAATTTATGTAGGTCATCACATAAATTGTTTCTTTTAAATGAAGCACTTCGAGTTTTTTTAAGTATTCTTCATCTGTGTTAAAAAGGCCAAATACAGTCCATAGTACAATTTCAAAAACACTAATGATAAAAATCAACTTCACTATAGAAGATGACCTTTTGTGAAGCATTCCATAAATTTCTTTTTCTGTTATTTGATCAAAAGAATGGTCTTTTTTTTTCCAATCTTTTTTTAATATTTCTAATACATCCATTTTTTACGGATTTAATATTTTTTTTAATTTTCCTTTAATACGATTCATTTTTACCCGTGCATTAACCTCAGTTATTCCCAAAGTTTCCGATATTTCAGCATAATTTTTATCTTCTAAATATAAAAAAACCAAAGCTTTTTCAATATCATTCAATTCACTAACAGCACTATATATCAACTTGAGTTGCTCTTCTTCTTCAAAATTGTAATCTTCTTGTTGTACCTTATGGTAGGTGTTGTCAAACTCAATAGTGTCAAGTGTCCGTTTCTTTTTTCGATAAAGTGTTATAGCTGTGTTTAAACCTACTCGATATGCCCAGGTAGTAAATTTTGAATCTCCTCTAAATTTAGGAAACGCCTTCCATAACTGAATCGTAATTTCTTGAAATAAGTCTTTATGAGAGTCATCGTCAGAAGTATATAACCTACAAATCTTGTGGATAATATTTTTGTTTTCTTGCAATTGCTTTACAAAAATTTCTTCTAATTCTTGATTCATATTCTATAAGTATATTATTTCTTTAACTTGTTACAATATAATAATTTTTTAGAACTAATTTTATCCTTTTAATATATCTTTATTACCTTCACATATGTGCATGATAATTACGATGTAAATTTTGTGTTTTGGAGTATCCATTTCTGTTAAAAAAGGTATATTTGCAAGGCATTAAATTTTAATTCAAATGAACATACCTCGTTCCAGTTATCCAAGATTAGTTGTTATAGGTGGAGGATTTGCAGGCATAACGTTGGCTAAAAAACTTCGAAATAAAAACATACAAGTTGTTTTATTAGATAAACACAATTATCATAATTTTCAACCTTTAATGTATCAAGTTGCAACTGGAGGCCTGGAACCCGATTCTATAGCTTACCCAATAAGAAAAGTATTACAAGAAAGCAACAATTTCTATTTTCGTTTAGCTGACGTTAACGAAATTGACCCTAAAAAAAACAAAATATATGCTGATATTGGCGAACTCAAATACGATTATTTAGTAGTAGCAACTGGTTCAAAAACAAATTTTTTTGGTAATAAAGAAATGGAACGCAATTGTATGGCTATGAAAACCATACCTCAATCATTAAATATAAGAAGTTTAATTCTTGAAAATTTTGAGCAAGCGCTTTTAACAAACGACATTAACGAACGAAATAGTTTGATGAATTTTGTATTGGTTGGTGGTGGTCCAACTGGTGTTGAGTTAGCAGGGGCTTTGGCCGAAATGAAAAAAGCTGTATTACCTAAAGATTATCCTGATTTAGATGTGCGAAAAATGGAAATAAACCTCATTCAAAGTGCTGATCGAATTTTGAATACCATGAGCGAACACGCATCTTCAAAAGCTGAAGAATTTTTAATTAAATTAGGAGTAAGTGTATGGAAAAAACTAAGGGTTACAGGATATGATGGACGAATTGTTACTACAAATTCAGATTTAACTTTTGATAGTGCTACAGTTATATGGACTGCGGGAGTGCAAGGAGCTTTAGTAAATGGCTTATCTGCCGAAAGCTTAATAGAAAGAGCCGATAGAATAAAAGTCAATGAATTTAATGAAGTGGTAGGCTATAAAAACATTTTTGCCATTGGCGATATTGCTTATATGGTTACAGATGATTTTCCATTAGGTCACCCTATGATGGCTCAACCTGCGCTTCAACAAGGTAGGCAATTGGCTGAAAATATAGTGAGATTAGTAGACAAAAAAAGCATGAAACCTTTTGAATACAAAGACAAAGGCTCTATGGCAACAATAGGAAGAAACAAAGCTGTTGTAGATTTACCTAACTATAAGTTTAGTGGTATTTTTGCTTGGTTTGTTTGGATGTTTGTGCATTTATTTTCTTTAATTGGTTTCAAAAATAAAGCGGTTGTTTTTCTAAATTGGGTTTACAATTATATTCGTTTTGATAGAGAAGCCCGTTTAATTATTCGACCTTACAAAAAGAAACAAGCTGTTAGTTTTACTAGCGATGAGATATAATATTATTATTAATTTTAAACCGTCGATACTTATGAAACATTTTTTGATTGTTATTTTGTCGATTTTATTTTTTAGTTGTAATCCATTAAGAGATAAAGAAATTAAATCTATCGAAATAGAAAAAATTAGTGTTTTAAATTTTGGTTCAGCACATTTAACCCATACTTCAGATGCAAATACTGCGGTTAGAGATTTAAATGATTTTCAAATAAAAAAGGACATTAATAAAATTGTAAATTGCCTAGTAGCATATAAACCTACTATAATTTGTATTGAGATGCAACCTAATAATAATTCTTTTGTAAATGAAGTTTTTCAAAAATATATAGTAGATCAATCCAATCGATTAAATTATTCAGAAGAATTAAATTCTATAGCATTTGAGACTGGTAGATTAACTGGTGTAAAATACATTTATGGAATAGACGATCAAATGGGTTTTGATTATCCTAGTTTAATTGATTTAGCAAACAGAAATACATCTGATAGTTTATTTGTGGTGAATCAAATGAATTCATATAAAGAAGTAAATAGTTTGCCTTTATTGGAACAATTTTATGAAATAAATACGAAAGAATATAAAATGGAAACGTTTAATTTTTATAATTTTTTAGCAACTATGCATACAAATGAAAAATTGGAAGGTGCTGATATTATTACTGATTTTTATAAACGAAACTTAAGAATGTATTCTAATTTTTGCGATATTCCATTAACAAAAAGCGATAGAGTTTTAATTATTCTGGGAGCTACTCATACTGCTTATTTTGATGTTTTTTTAGAAAATAATCCAAAATATAAAGTAGAAAATACATTGAAATATTTATCTAAGAACTAATTTTTTCATAACCAATAAGTAATCCAATAAACTTACTATAACCTTCCATACCATCCTTTTGCTGGTTTGCTTTTAAGAAATGATCATAAAAATATTCAAAGAAAGTATGAATTGGTGTTTTATAATTATTCCAAAACACATCATTTTCCTTAAAATTTTTTAAAACACCTTTATTGATTTGAGAAAAATAAGACTTGCTTTTACCGTTTTCAATTAGTTCTAAATTATACAAGCAATAATTTAATGCAAAACTGTAGGCAGCATATTGAAAATAATCATCTGTGTTGTTTTTTGCTGCTAAAAACCCTATAAAATTACATTCACTTTCTGACCCAAGACCGGTTTGATGTGCCATTTCATGGCAAATAGTTAATGGAGAAGTATATTTAGGTTTCAAGTAGTTAATTTGAGCTTCATTGGTAAACGGATTTAGATAACCACCAAAACCCATATATGACAAAGGCAAACTAAATAAAGACTCTTTGATACTTTTATTGTAGTAATCTAAATCTTTTAAATCGTTAGGTAATTTGTGATATCCATTTGGGGCCATTTTAAACATTTCTTTTTCAGTATATGGAATAATTACCGCTGTAGTTGAGTTAGAGGTTATTTTAAACTGTAATCTATTAGTTTTAATTAGTATTTCTTGAGTTAAAGCTTCTAAATCTTTTGAAGTATATTCTTTTTCAATTTTCAACTTTTCGTTTAACGGCATTCGATAATAATTCATTCCCCAAAGTGCATGAAATAAAAAATAAAATATAGAAAGTACACTTAAAAAGCTCAGGCTATTTTTTTTCCAATTTTTAAAAAAGTTTTTTTTATTTTTTAAAAACCATTTTACAACTAAAACGAGCATAAAGCCATACATAACATCACCAATTGAAAAGGAAAGACTGCCAAATAAAAATCGAAAAGTTTTTGAAAGTAAAGGGTAAAAACCCATACTGTAGTATTTTTCAACAACTTCAGGATAGTGAGCTAAAGTTTTAACGATCATGATTTGAACAAGCAATAATATAGGTAATAGGTATTTTTTTTGCACGGCTTTAATTTAAAATGTAAATATAACGACAAATCAATTCCTAAAGAAATTAAACTTTGTAACTTTGCTACTTTAAAACTTACAAAAAACAAATAGTATGAGCCAAGAAGTAAGAAACCTAGAGCCAAAAGCACTTTGGAACAAATTTGCCGATTTAAATGCAGTACCACGACCTTCTAAAAAGGAAGAAAGAGTTATTGCTTTTATGATGGATTTTGGAAAAAAATTAGGATTTGAAACCCTAAACGATACCATAGGAAACGTAATTATAAAAAAGCCAGCTTCAGCTGGAATGGAAAACAGAAAAACCATCGTGATGCAATCGCATTTAGACATGGTTCATCAAAAAAATAACGATACTGTTTTTGATTTTGACACACAAGGAATCGAAATGTATGTAGATGGGGATTGGGTGCGTGCAAAAGGAACAACTCTGGGTGCTGATAATGGCTTGGGAGTGGCTACGATTATGGCAATATTAGAGAGTACAACCATCAAACACCCTGCTATTGAGGCTTTGTTTACTATAGATGAAGAGACTGGAATGACCGGAGCAATGGGATTACAAGGTGGTATGCTTGAAGGTGAAATTTTATTGAATTTGGATACTGAAGAAGATGACGAAATAGACATAGGTTGTGCAGGTGGAATAGACGTTACAGCAACTGCAGAATATGATGAAGAAGAGACTCCAGAAAATGCTGTTGCTTATACCATTACCGTAAAAGGACTAAATGGGGGGCATTCAGGTATGGATATTCATAAAGGCTTAGGAAATGCAAACAAAATTATGAATCGTCTTTTATTTGATGCTTTTGATGCTTTTGGATTGCAAATAGCCTCCATACGAGGAGGAAGTTTGCGAAATGCTATTCCACGTGAGAGTGTAGCTCAAGTTGTTATTGCCAATGTATATGATGATGCTTTTGCATTTGATATGCAAGATATTATTAATGAGATTAAAAGCGAATTAAAAACAACCGAACCCCATTTAGAAGTTACAATAGTAAAATCAGAAAATAAACCAGCAAAAGTGATGCCTCCAATGGCTCAATACTTTTTAGTACGGGCTTTATATACGGCACATAATGGTGTATATCGAATGAGTGCCGATTTTGATGATTTAGTAGAAACTTCAAATAATGTTGCAAAAGTTATGGTTGGAGAAGGAAAATTAAGCATTCAATGCTTAACGCGTTCTTCTGTTGAAACAGCCAAATTTGATTTAGCGAATTCCTTGCGTTCAGCTTTTGAACTAATGGGATGCGAAGTTACGTATGAAGGCAATTACCCGGGTTGGACACCCAATGCAAACTCAGAAATACTAGATGTTTTAAGTTCAATTTACGAAAAACAAAATGGCGCTAAAGCTGCTGTTGTAGCTTGTCATGCTGGCTTAGAATGTGGAATTTTAGGAACTCATTATCCAGAGATGGATATGATTTCTTTTGGACCAACTATTAAAGGTGCACACAGCCCCGATGAACGAGCTAGTATTTCTTCAGCACAAAAATATTGGAAATTTGTTTTAGAAGTATTGGAGCATATTCCTATAAAAAAATAAATAAAATAAAAAAACCAAGAACCTCATTTCTAAAAATGAGGTTCTTGGTTTTAAACTAAAGCATTACTACTATTTAATGCTATATTTATTCCATTAGTCGTTTTATCCAATTCATTTTTTTATTAGAATAAGGAGCATATTTTAAACTTGACTCAAACCAAAAAGGCTTATGTAAAATACTTTTGTAATGCGAAAAAGTATCAAACCCCGCTTTTGCATGATAGCTCCCCATTCCGCTAAACCCTACACCACCAAAAGGCAAATTACTGTTTGAAAGTTGCATAATACTTTCGTTTATTGCACCACCTCCAAATGATATTTCGTGTAGTATTTTTTTTATTGTTTCTTTATTTTTAGAATAGATGTAACAAGCCAATGGTTTAGGTCTTTTCTTAATTTCTTGTATAGCCAAATCAATATCTGTAAATATAATTATAGGTAAAATTGGACCAAAAATTTCGTCTTCCATAATTTTGTCATTGAACGAAACATTTTTCAAAATTGTGGGGCTTATAAACCGTGTGTTTCTATCTGTAGAGCCGCCATAACAAATGGTACTGTTGTCAATCAAATCTTTAAGGCGATCAAAATTTGCGGTATTGATAATTTGAGTATAATTGTCTGAAAAATCTTGATGTTTTTTGGGGTATTTATTCAATTCTTCTTTTAAAGCATGTATAAAACGTTCTTCGGCTTTTTGTTCAACAAGAATATAATCTGGCGCAACGCATGTTTGACCTGCGTTTAAAAATTTTGCCCAAGCAATGCGTTTAGCGGTAGTTTTTATATCAGTGTCTGAAAACACAAAAGTGGGGCTTTTTCCACCCAATTCAAGAGTTACAGGCGTTAAGTGTTTAGCTGCAGCTAGATATATTTTTCGGCCTACAGCGCTACTTCCAGTAAAGAATATTTTATCAAAACGGAGTTCCAAAAGAGCTGTTGCAACAGATATCCCTCCTTCTTTAACATAAAAGTAATTGCTATTAAAAGCATTGTTTATTAGGGTTGCCATTACGTTTGAGGTATGCAATGGAAGTTCGCTGGGTTTTAAAACTACCGTGTTTCCTGCGGCAATAGCTGATATAGCAGGTAGTAAAGACAACTGATACGGATAATTCCATGCGCCTATTACCAATATTGTGCCTAATGGTTCAGGGATTATATAACTTTTTGCAGGAAAATTTACCAAGCTAGTGCCAACCTTTTTAAATTGGCTCCATTTTTTTAAATTTTTTACTGCGGTATTTATTTCATGATAAATTAGTGCAAATTCAGACACATAGGTTTCGAATTTTGACTTGCCAAAATCTTTATAAATAGCTTTAAAAAGCAGTTTTTCATTATCTTTTAAAAGAAATTTTATCTTTTTTAACTGTTTTATTCTAAAGCCAATATCTTTTGTTTGGTTTGAATTGAAAAAATCGTTCTGACTTTTTATAATATCTATTGTTTCCATTGCTGCGGTTAATTAAAATTGTGAAGTTGAAACAAGTTTAGTTGCCTTATGTAAACACTAAAGTTAGTAAATAATTACTGACCAAGAAAATCCGCAAGGATTTTCACAAGTATGCAAAAAGCAAACAATAAATTATATATGGTGTTGAGCGTAGTTTTATTCTGTTTTAATTAAATTTATTTCAGTTCTTTTTTCAGTTAACTCAAAAAGTTTGTTGTCGATAATATACATTTTGGCTTCAGAGTCTTTTAATATTAGACTGTCTCCTTTTTTATACTTTCCAACATAAACTTTTCCGTCATTATTTTGTCGCACAGATAAAAAATATTCCGTATTATTTCGTTCCTGATAATTCATAAACCACAAACTGTCTTGTCCTGAAATATGGATACAGTTAATAATTATGGTACAACGTTTAGTATAAGAGCAGTAGCGAATTAAATTGCACTTGCTTTTCAGATAGCAAGATACTTAATTAAACGCAAAAACGGTTCGAGTTTACACCCAAACCGCTATAGCTTTTATACATTTTTGTATGCCTTTTTTTTATTCCATATTTAAAGTTTGTTGGCTTTGAAGTATTTCTACTAATACTTTTGGCGATACTATTTTTCTGTTTTCAGGCGCAAAATAAGATGCCGATTTTCTACTGTGATTATACAATTCTTTTCCTCTGAAAACGGTATTTTGATTGTACAGATTTAGTGATTCGTCTATGTTTTTTCCTTGTTTGAAAGCGTTTTCTAAAACGACCGCATCTACCATTGCAGAATATGCACCTGCACCTGTTCTCGGACTTGCCATATGTGCGGCATCTCCTAAAAGCACAACTCTATTATTTACAACTTTTTCAGTTACAAATTCCCAAACCGGGTGAGGGGATACTTTGCCGTATTGAATGGCAGTTTCCCAAAATTTTAAAGTAGGCTTGTCAAATAAATGGTCTATAAAAGGCAAAAACCAATTGGGTAATTGTTTGAAATTTTGAGTACTTACTTGTCTGTTTTTCGTTGGTTTCTCTACTTCCGATTCGGGCATTGCCATATACACACCACAATTCCATAAAGATTCTTGGTTGGCTCCGATAAAAGGAAATCCAAGGGTTTCGTAACGTATTCCATTGATGGTTTTACTTCCATTTGGTGGGTAGCCAATTTTGTC
>NZ_CAWUTS010000083.1:0-27859 GCF_963925415.1 uncultured Flavobacterium sp.
TAATTTTGATCTTAATAAATATGTTAAGCCCATTATAAGTTAGTAACCAAAAGAAATACTATGCAAAAAATTCCTAGTGTAGACTTACGTGATTTCCTGTCGGATGATTTGGCACGTAAACAAAAATTTGTAAATGAAATCGGCAAAGCCTACGAAGAAATTGGATTCGTAGCATTAAAAGGGCATTTTTTAGATGATGAATTAGTTGAAAATTTATATGGTGAAATAAGAGACTTTTTCAATTTACCTGTAGATATAAAATCAGCATATGAAATACCAGGTATTGGAGGTCAACGTGGCTATGTTTCCTTTGGAAAAGAACACGCCAAAGGACGTTCTGCTGGAGATTTGAAAGAGTTTTGGCATTTTGGTCAATACGTAACTAAAGATTCAAAATACGCTGCAGAATACCCTGATAACGTTTTGGTTAATGAATTAGAAAATTTTAATTTAACAGGTAAAAAAGCCTATCAAATGTTGGAAAAAACAGGTATATATGTGCTGCGCGCTTTAGCCTTATATATAGGTTTAGATGAACTTTATTTTGACAAATACATCACAGAAGGAAACAGTATATTACGGCCTATTCACTACCCACCTATCACAAACGAACCTCAAGACGGAGCTGTTAGAGCTGCGGCTCATGGTGATATTAACCTGATCACTCTTTTAATGGGTGCTCAAGGAAAAGGATTGCAAGTACAAAATCACAATGGAGAATGGATAGATGCAATTGCAGAATCTGATGAGTTGATGATTAATGTAGGTGATATGTTATCCCGTCATACCAATAATAAATTAAAATCTACAATACATCAAGTGGTCAATCCACCAAAAGAACTTTGGGGCAAATCCAGATATTCTATCCCTTTTTTTATGCACCCTGTGAGCGATATGAATTTAAATTGTCTTTCAGACTGTATAGACGAACAGCATCCTAAATTGTATGAAGATATAACTGCTGGTGATTATTTACATGAAAGACTTGTAGATTTAGGCTTGATTAAAAAATAATTTTAAGGCCTTAAAAAAAATAATTTAAAATAATTATGGATTTAAGTGAACAGTTAAAAAAACTATTTCCAGATCATGAAGTTTTTAATGAACCCGAAACTATCGAGGATAATAATCATGAATTATTTGTTCAAAAAGAACCTATGATTTGTAAATTTGAAAAAAGAAAAGGAAAACCAATTACAATAATAGAAGGTTATGAAGGAGATGAAGAAGATTTTAAATATTTAGCAAAAGAATTAAAAACTAAATTATCTGTAGGAGGAACCTTCAAAGAGGGAGCTATAATAATCCAAGGAAATTATAGAGACACAATCATGAAGCTCCTTCAGGATAAAGGATTTAAAACAAAACGTGTAGGCGGTTAAAATGCTTTAATAATTTAATAGTTAAAAAATTAATGTTACAAAACTCAGAACTTATTTTGAACCCCGATGGAAGCGTCTATCATTTAAATTTAAAGCCCGAACATATAGCTTCTGATATTATTTTTGTTGGTGATCAAAATCGAGTTGAAAAAATAACCAATCATTTTGATAGTATTGAGTTTTCCATTCAAAAAAGAGAATTTAAAACCCAAACCGGATTATATAAAGGAAAAAGATTAACCGTTATTTCAACAGGTATAGGACCTGACAATATTGACATTGTATTAAACGAGTTAGATGCTTTAGTTAATATTAATTTTACTACCCGTAGTCCTAAAAAAAACCTTACATCATTAAATATTGTTCGTATTGGTACTTCGGGTTCTATTCAAAAAGAAATACCTTGTAACAGCTTATTAATGAGCCAATATGGCATTGGTTTAGATAATATGCTTCGCTCCTACGCAATAGATACAATTTGTGAAAATGAAATAGAGCATGCGTTTATGCTTCAAACCGATTGGGATTTAAAAAAAGGCAGGCCTTATGTAATTAAATCAAGTAAAACGCTTCAAGATACTTTTGAAAGCGAATTTATTATAAAAGGGTTTACGGCAACATCTCCAGGGTTTTATGGTCCACAAGGAAGAATACTTCGTTTGCCTGTTCAAGATGAAAATTTAAACACAAAAATGAGTAATTTTAATTACAAAGGATTAAAATTAACAAATCTTGAAATGGAGACAACGGCTATATATGGATTAGGAAAATTATTAGGCCATCAATGCTTGTCTTTAAATGCTATTCTTGCCAACAGAGCTACTGGAGAAATCAGCAATAATCCTGAAAAAGTTATTGACGAGTTAATTAATTATACCTTAAACAAACTTATTGAATACTAACCAGTATGTTTTAAAAAATATTTCAGGTATATTTAAGATAAAAGAGAGGTCTGCAATTTAATAACCGAATATATTTAGAATAAAAAATTTCTTGTATTTGATATCCTTTTAATAAAAATTATTATTTTTTTATGAAAACAATAAAAATCGCTGGTGTACCCGAACATTTTAATTTACCCTGGCTTATGTGTATTGAAAATGGTGAATTTGAACAAGTTGGTGTCGATTTAAAATGGACTAATGTTCCTGAAGGAACGGGTAAAATGTGTCAAATGCTCAGAAATGGTGAAACAGATATAGCGGTAATTTTAACCGAAGGAATTGTAAAAGATATAAATGCTGGAAACGAATCTAAAATTGTTCAAGTTTACGTTCAAAGTCCTTTAATTTGGGGTATTCATGTAGATGTAAATTCGAAGTATAGCACATTAAATGATTTAAAAGATAAAACACCAGCTATATCAAGATATGGATCGGGTTCTCATTTGATGAGTATTGTAAATGCTGAAAATCAAAATTGGGATACAACTGCACTTAAATTTGAATTGGTAAATACAATTGATGGTGCTGTTGAAGCATTACGTTCGGGCAGAGCTGATTATTTTATGTGGGAACGATTTATGACTAAACCTTTAGTTGATGAAGGCGTTTTTAGAAAAGTAGCCGACTGCCCTAGCCCTTGGCCTTGTTTTGTTATTGCTGTTAGAAATGAAATTCTAGAAAAAAACGCAAATATTATTGGTCAAATTCTTGAAATTATCAATGTTACAACTGCAGATTTTAAATCAATACCGAGTATCGATAGATCTGTAGCATCAAAATACAATTTAAAACTTAAGGATGTTCAAGAATGGTTGGCTTTGACAAAATGGTCACAAAAAAAATTAGATGAAACTGCATTCCACAAAATTAAAAACCAGTTATTAGAACTAAAAATAATCGATAATGACATTAAATATGACCATGTTGTAAAAACATTTTTTTGAAAATTTTTTTAGGTATCAAAACCAATCAATAGGCTTTTTTCCATTTTTAATTAAATAAGTATTTGTTTTACTAAAATGTTGATTTCCAAACCATTTTTTATGTGAATGAGCAAAAGAGGGATGTCCGCATTCAAATACTTGATGTTTATTTTTATTAATTTTAGATCCTTTTTTTTGAGCAAAAGCGCCCCATAATAAAAAAACAACACCTTTTTTTTCTTCAGAAATTAAGTGAATAACTGCATCAGTAAAAAGATTCCACTTTAGAGTTTTATGGCTGTTAGGTGTGTCTTTTCTAACTGTTAACGTAGTGTTTAGTAATAACACACCTTGCTTTGACCAGCGGTCTAGATTTCCTGTATTTGGTAAAAAAATTGCATTTAAATCAGAATAAATTTCTGTAAAAATATGGCGTAATGAAGGAGGAATTTTTACACCATCATTTACAGAAAAACACAAGCCATTTGCTTCTCCTTCTCCGTGATAGGGATCTTGCCCAATAATTACGACTTTTACTTGGTCAAAAGAACACGAATTAAAAGCATTAAAAATAAATTCTTTTGGTGGATAACAAATAGATGACCTAAATTCATTTTCAACCTGAACGATTAATTCTTTAAAATAGTCTTTGTCAAACTCATTTTTAAGTTTTTTTTGCCAAGAAGTTGAAATATTCATTAACATATATTAAATTTTACCAAAAATATAAAATTCTTCTCAAATTAATCTACTATCCTTTGTAACTTTGTTACTCAATTCATCATATGATTTCGATTACTCAAAAAACACTACAGGATTTAGAATTCACAACCATTTTGGAAACTGTTTCCGAGAAATGCAATACGGAAATTGGAGTGCAAAAGGCATTACAAATTGTACCGTTTAAAGAAAAGTCAGAATTGATGGATTCTTTGAGCCAAACGTCTGAATATTTAGCGTCTTTTTCAAACAATAACACTATTCCAAATCACGGTTTTGAAAATTTAACAAAAGACATTGCGTTTTTACAAATAGAAGATAGTTTTTTAGAAGTTATTATCTTTAGAAAAATTGCTAACTTATCAGAAACAGCAAATTTTTTAATCAAGTTTTTTCAAAAATTTAATGATTATTATCCTAAATTAAATAAAAAAGCATCTGCAGTTGAGCATACCAAGTACATTATTCAAAAAATTGATGAAATTGTAGACAAACATGGTGAAATTAAAGATAATGCATCACCAGATTTAATTCAAATACGTAGAGACATAAATCTTGTTAGAGGAAAAGTAAACCAAAGTTTTGGTTTGGCCTTAAGCCAATATAATTCATTGGGTTATTTAGATGACATTAGAGAGTCGGTTGTTGAAAATAGAAGGGTTTTAGCTGTATTGGCCATGTATCGAAAAAAAGTAAAAGGATCAATATTAGGCAATTCTAAAACCGGTAGTATAGCCTATATAGAACCTGAAGCTACTTTGCGTTATTCGAGAGAATTAAATAATTTAGAATATGAAGAACGCGAGGAAATACAACGTATTTTAAGAACGTTAAGTCTTGAAATTAGGCCGTTTACCAATTTGCTTTTTCAATACCAAGATTTTCTTAGTGATATAGATGTAATTGCTGCAAAAGCTAAATATGCGTTTAAATTAAATGCTGTGTTGCCCGAAATTACAGATGAAAAACACTTGCTTTATAAAGATGCCTATCACCCTATTTTATATTTGAATAACAAATCAAAAAATCAAGTAACTTTTCCACAGACGATAGAATTAGAAAATACCAATAGAATTATTGTTATTTCTGGCCCAAATGCCGGCGGAAAAACAATTTCCTTAAAAACCATTGGTTTATTGCAGCTAATGTTACAAAGCGGTATGCTAATACCGGTGCATGAACGCAGTAAAACGTTTTTATTTGATCGAATATTAACAGATATTGGTGATAATCAATCGATTGAAAATCACTTAAGTACTTATAGTTATCGATTAAAAAACATGAACCAGTTTTTAAAAAAATGTAATGCAAAAACATTGTTTTTAATTGATGAATTTGGTACTGGTTCTGATCCTGAACTAGGTGGAGCCCTAGCTGAAACTTTTTTAGAAGAATTTTATCATCGTGAAGCTTATGGAATTATTACCACGCATTATAGTAATTTAAAAATTTTAGCAAATGAACTGCCCTTTGCAACAAATGCTAATATGCTTTTTGATGAAAAATCTCTTGAACCCTTATATAAATTACACTTAGGTCAAGCCGGAAGTTCATTTACCTTTGAGGTTGCACAAAAAAATGGTATTCCGTTTGGATTAATAAATCGAGCCAAAAAGAAAATTGAAAAAGGAAAAGTTCGTTTTGATAAAACGATTGCAACTTTACAAAAAGAACGTTCTAAATTAGAAAAAACATCAAATAATTTAAAAGAAGAAGAAACAAAAGCTCGTGAAGAAGGAAAAAAAATGGAAAGTATTAATATTAAAATTCAAGATAAATTAGAACGTTATCAAGAATTATATGATGCCAATCAGCGCCTGATTTATATGGGTCAAAAAGTAGATGATATTGCCGAAAAATATTTTAATAATAAAGATAAAAAAATATTAATAGGCGAATTGTTAAAAATTGTAGAAATTGAAAACTCAAAACGAAAGAAGGCAACCGTAAAAGAAAAAAAAGCAGCCGAAATTGTTAAACAAGTAATTATCAAAGAAGTTGAGATTAAAGTTGAAAAAATTAGAGTAGCAAAAAAAGAAAAGAAAATAAATGCTAAATTAGAAGCAGAATATATACCACAAATTGTTTTAAAAATAGGCGACAGAGTACGAATGAAAGAAGGTAAAGCTATAGGAACACTTGATAAGATTGAAAAAACAAAAGCAACAGTTAATTATGGTATTTTTATGTCTAAAGTAAATTTAACGGAATTGGTATATGTACAACCTGTGTAGTGACTTAGGTAATAAAAAAACTTTCTTTATCATCATCATAAATGAATGAAATTAATAACATAGCGCGTATACCTAAAGGCAAAAAAATTATTCTATTTGATGGTTTTTGTAACTTGTGTGACGCATCTGTTCAATTGATTATCAAAAGAGATTCAAAAGATATATTTAGATTTGTATCCTTACAATCAGAATTTGGAGAATTCATCATCAATCATATTGGAGTAAACCGCTTTAAAACAGATTCTATTATATTATTTGAACCTAATAAAGGTTATTACTGCAAGTCTCAAGCGGCTATTAATATTGCAAAACATTTAGGAGGATTATATCCCTTATTGTCATTATTTAAATGTATTCCTACTTTTATTTTGGATATTGTGTATGACTTTATAGCAAAAAACAGATACAAATGGTATGGTAAAAAGAGTCATTGTTTAATACCTAGTAACGAAATACTACAGAAATTTATATAAAAAAAACTCCTTATACAAATAAGGAGTTTTTTTGTTTAATATAAAAATCGCATTAGTTTTTTATAATTTTTTTAGTAGCTAAACCGTTATCAGTAGCAATGTTTAAAAAGTAAATACCCGCATTTAACTCAGAAATGTTTATTTCATTTCCAATTAAATTTACATTAATGCTCTTAACAGTTCTTCCGTTAATATCAGAGATGGTTAATGATGTAATGTTTAATAAATCCTTGTTTTCAATTACAAAAGAATTATTTACGGGATTTGGATAAACTCCTATTTTAGAATTAACAAAAGTATTATTTGATAAAACTTGTGTAACTGTAAAGTTATCAATAAAAAATGCATGAGTATTTCCACCGGTATTAATTGGATTTAAATTGTTAATACCAATATAATAAACACCAGTAGTTGCTGGAGTAAAAGTATATGTTTTTTCTGCAAAAGTTATTGCACTTAAAGCAGTTTCAGTAGCTACAACATAAGTTTGACCAGCAATAGTTTGAGTTGCGCCATATGTTACATTATAACTTGAAGTACTTGTAGTATTGTTAGCCGCTAAATAATTTCTTGCATATAATGAAATTGTAACTGCTTGTCCACCTTCTAAATTAATACCTCTTGAAATAGCAAATGCATTTGAAGCAGCAGTAGTACTACTTACTGCAGTTAATGCATATTGTCCTTCTTGTACTAATAATGAACCAGTTCCTCCCATATTAAAGTAAAAGGCATTTCCTGAAGTTGCTGCTGGTGCAAACCATCCAATATAACTTGGAGTAGTATGCTCAAATCCAGTATTGTAAGGTGGTGTAACTGGTTCAAAAACTGTATTAAAAGAAATTGGACCACTCCAAACACTATAAGAACCTGAACCACAATTTGTTCTAACATAAAAATCATAAACAGAATTTGGACTTAAAGAAGTTAATGAAACACTATTAGTAGCAGGGCTTAAAGTTGTACCCGAGCCTTGAGTAAAGCCATATATTCCATATTCAAATTCATATCCTGTTGGAGCAGATCCTGATGTTGGAGCTGTCCATCCAATACCAGCAGTTGTTGTTGTTGGTGCTGCTGTATAAGTAAATAGTGTTGGTACAAAACACGATTGAGCTGTAAAATTTATGTTAAATGAAAAAGATGTATTATCCCATTTATCATCCCAAACAATATAATACGTCGTTCCAGATAAAACAACAAGATCAGTTACAGCTGAGCGATAATCAGTATCACTTACGTCATCATTACCGGCAATACATACTAAGGTAGAACAGGTACCTGTATATATGCCTAACCTAGAATCTATACCCGTTGTTCCACCTGGGTTTATAGCAATTTCAGATGAGACTGACAATATACCATTATACGCTGGTGTGTAGGAATACCATTTTGCATTTGGTGTACTTGAACCAGACGTAAAACATAATGTTCCTGTAGGATATGAACCATCAATTAAACCTGAGACATAATCACCATTGGTTGTTATTGCAAGAGCAGTAGCACAAGTAGATTGTGAAAACACAGAAATATTTGAAAAAGAGAGCAATAGTAATAGTAGTAGTTTTTTCATAATAATTTTTTTAATATTTACTCAAAAATATAAAAAAATTCTTACAAAAAAGATTATTTATATATAAAGTTTAAGTTGCTTAGGTATTAGATAAAAAATAAGCAACCTAAACTTTATATTATTGGAACTAATTCTAATTTATTTTTTGTAATAATATACGAACAAATTAAAATCTAACTTATAAAAATACATTTATAAATAAATGCATTAAATAAGATTATTAAAAAAATCAATAAAAACACGAATACCTTTAGGTATATGCCTAAAGGTATTTAAGTACAAAAAAGAAAAAATTATGTTACAACTTTATGAATTAAAAAAGCATCTGCTATAACTAATGCGGCCATAGCTTCTACTATAGGTACTGCTCTTGGCAAAACACAAGGATCGTGTCGACCTTTACCTTGTTGCTCTCTAATTTGATTTGATGAAGTTAATACCTCTTGCTTCTGAATTAATGTAGCAACAGGCTTAAAAGCTATTCTGAAATAAATATCCATGCCGTTACTTATACCTCCTTGAATTCCGCCAGACAAATTTGTTTTAGTAGTACCATCTTCATTATGTAAATCATTGTGTTCACTTCCTTTCATACTTGCCCCACAAAACCCACTTCCAAATTCAAACCCTTTAACAGCATTTATAGATAACATAGCTTTTCCTAAATCAGCGTGTAATTTATCAAAAACAGGCTCTCCAAGTCCAATAGGTACATTTTGAATTACACATGTAATTGTTCCGCCTATAGTATCACCTTGTTTTTTAATTTTTTTAATTAAATCTTCCATTTTTTGTGCTGTTTTTTCATCAGGACAACGGACATCGTTAGATTCTATTTTCATAAAATCTAACTCTTGATAAGGTTTGTTTATAAAAATATCACCAACAGACGAAACAAAAGCTTTAATTACTATTTTAGGAATTATTTGTTTTGCAATTGCCCCCCCAACTACTCTACTGGCTGTTTCGCGAGCAGAACTTCTGCCTCCACCACGATAATCTCTTATACCATATTTTTGTTCATATACGTAGTCAGCATGACTGGGGCGATATGAATCTTTAATTTCAGAATAATCATTGGATTTTTGATTGGTATTTGGAATTATAAAACCAATTGGAGTTCCAGTAGTCTTTCCTTCAAAAATGCCTGATAAAAATTGTACTTCATCTTCCTCTTTTCGTTGGGTTACAATAGCTGATTGACCTGGTTTTCGCCTTTGCATTTCAACTCTAATAGCTTCAAAATTAAGTTCAATTCCAGGTGGACAACCATCAATAATTCCGCCAATTGCTTCACCATGAGATTCCCCAAAAGTTGTTAATTTAAATACCTTTCCAAATGTGTTTCCTGACATAATCTTTTACTTAATATACAAAAGTATAAAAATTATTAACAATAAAAGGAAAATATATAGTTTCTAATCTATATATTCGCCAAAACTCATACCATGAAAGTAAAATATTTATTAGTACCCATCTTATCACTATTGTTAACCTCTTGTAATTCTGATGAAGACCTTAATACTAATGATATAGTTCAAACTGCTTTACCTTTAATAGATTCTAATTATTGGACATATAATGTCAATAGTCAAACAACTAATTCAATACCAGAGACCTGGACAAGAGACTCACTTTATGTTGCCAATGATACATTAATAAATAATGTAACCCATAAAAAAATGAAAACATTACCAATTAATAATGGATTTTATTCTGGGTTTCTTAAAAACAATGGCTTACGTATTGACGGATCTTCTTTAAAATTATCAGGTTCTATAGGTATTTCGGCTGTACTTCCAGTTGATTTTAGTTTTTCGGTTACTGATTTTGTGATTTTAAAAGAGAATGCAACAAATGGCGAACAATTAAGTTCAACTTCGGGTAGTTTTATGCAAAAACTTGGTGGATATCCTTTAACTTTTGAATATACATTTTATTCAGAAGGAAATGGTACTATGGCTTCTTACACTTCTAATGGTATAACTTACAATGATATCACAAAATCAAAAGTAATTTTAAATTTAAAAATTACTACAAGTTTTTCAGGAATAACTGTGCCAATTATGAATGCTCAAGATGTATTAGTTTCATCTCAATATTACAGTAAAAATATAGGATTGGTATACAATCATACTGTAATTAATTACACCTTAAACTCAAATCCTTTATTACCTATTGATTTTCCTGAATCTGCTAATCAAATTGTGGAAGAGTTTTTAGATGTATATTTGTTAAATTAAAAAAGAAATATATAAATTTTAAAGTAGTTTTATTATGCTTTTTGATTGCTTAGTTCAATAGCTTGTGTATATACATTTTCATACATGGGTACAATATTTAGTATGTTAAAACGAGAGGCTACTTCTTTTGCATTTTTCTTAAATGTTTTTAATTTTTCATCATCAACTAATATAGAAATTGCATTTTTACTCATTGAGTCAACATCTCCTACATCACTTAAATATCCCGAATAACCATCGATATTAACTTCTGGCAAACCGCCCGAATTACTTGAAATAACGGGAACTCCACAAGACATTGCCTCTAAAGCGGCTAAACCAAAGCTTTCTGTTTCAGAAGGTAGTAAAAACAAATCTGAGTGGCATAATATTTTATCTATTTCTGAACTGTTTCCAAAAAAAACGACTTTATCATAAATACCTAAAGTGTTACATAAGTCTTCTGCCATTTGTTTTTCAGGTCCATCACCAACCATCATTAACTTGGCTGGTATTGTTTTTTGAATGTTGTAAAAGATCTTAACGATATCATCAATTCGCTTTACTTTTCTGAAGTTTGAAATATGAGTAATAATTTTTTCATTATCATGAGCCATTACATTTCTGCCACACTTTACCTCCTCGGTTAATGAAAATTTAGAAGGTTCAATGAAATTTGGAATCACAACAATTTCTTTTTTTATATCAAAAAGGCGATATGTTTCATCTCTTAAACTATTAGACACACTGGTTACAATATCAGATTTATTAATGCTAAAACTAACCGCTGGTTTATAATAAGGGTGATTACCAACCAATGTAATGTCGGTTCCATGAAGTGTTGTTATCATTGGAATTCTGATTCCCTCATCTTCTAACATTTTTTTTGCCATATAACCTGCGTAAGCATGAGGAATGGCATAATGAACATGTAAAACTTCGATCTTATATAATTTCACCATATCTACTAATTTACTAGATAAAGCTAATTCATAAGGTTGATATAGAAATAATGGATATTCGGGAACGTGTACTTCGTGATAATGTAAATTATTATTTAACAAGGCTAAACGTACAGGTTGGCTATAGGTTATAAAGTGTATTTCGTGTCCTTTTTTGGCCAACTCTAAACCTAATTCGGTTGCCACAACACCACTACCGCCAAAAGTTGGATAACAAACAATAGCAATTTTCATTTCATATATAATTTGGCATAAAATTACTATTAATAAAAATAACAGTAAACAAAAGTTTGTTAAATTATCTTTTATACTTTAATTCATAAGTTTCAATCCATTGTTTTACTGATATTTTTTGTACTAATTCTCCAATTAATTTAAATGGTATTTGATTCATTTTTTTGAAACGGATACAACTTTTTCCCATATCTAATTTAGTGCTGCAATGTTTTGGATATTCTGTTGTAAACCAATTTAATAATTTAGAATTAGCGTAAATTCCCATGTGATACAAATTGATGCTGTTTTTTTGAGAAGCAAAATTCATAAATGGCAAAGGCAATTTTGGGTTGCAATGGTAGCCGTTAGAATATATTTTAAAAGGAACAACATAGCCAATCATTCCATAACTCATTTGTTCTTGAAAACCTTTAGGTAAATTATCGTTAATTACTTTTCTTAATTCAGTAATGGCTTCTGCCCTATCTAACGGTAAGTTTTGTATATATTGGTCTATTGTTAAAGCTTGTAAAGTCAAAACTATAATTTGGAGTTGGTGTATAATTAAATTCGTGATTGCAATTTTTACATTTATATTCAGTCCTTCAATTTATTCAATAATACTTTCATAAATAACCTTTTGAATATTTTCTCTGATGTTGTTTTTTGACAAACTATTGGCAGCATTAGAATCGGGATAAGTTCGGTTTGACAAAAATACATATACAATATCTTTTTCAGGATCAGCCCAAGCCATTGTTCCCGTAAATCCTGTATGTCCAAAACTCTGCATTGAAACACATCCACATGTGGCACCCGATGTTCCTAATTGTGGTTTATCAAAGCCTACGCCTCTTCTATTGTCTTTATCACAAAAATAACAAGTGTTAAAAGTATTCATCGTTTTTTCAGAAAAAAAACGAGTATTTCCATATTTACCCTTTTGTAAATACATTTGCATTATTTTTGCTACATCTAATGCATTTGAAAATAAGCCTGCATGCCCTGATACTCCTCCTTGCATTGCCGCTGTCATATCATGAACATTTCCTTGAATGGTTTGGTATCTAAAATAATGATCTTCTTCAGTAGGGATTATTGTATTGGGGTTAAATTTCTCAAGTGGTTTAAACGTTGTATGATTCATTTCTAATAATTTATAGAAACTTTCTTCTGCTAAAATATTTAATTTTTTGTGTGTTTTTAGTTCTAGATATTCTTTGAGTAAAATGAACGAAAAATCACTGTATTTATATTTTTTTGTTGGCAGTAATTCGCTTTTTGCAATTTGCTCTACAATGCTATCGTTATAATCTTTTCGTAAATATAAATTTTCTGCTACTTTAAATGGAAATTCAGTTGAAGAATATGGACTATAGTATAAAGAATCTGGCTTGCTATTTTTGTCTAAAGTATTTTTATAAAAAGGAAGCCAAGGTAAAAATTGAGCTTGGTGTGTTAGCATATCTAATAATGAAGCATTTTCTTTATTACTTCCTTTAAAAAAAGGCAACATCTCTGATAATGTAGTATTTAATTTAATTTCATTTTTATCAAATAATTGCATCACAGCCGGAAGTGTTGCTAAAATTTTGGTTAAAGAAGCAACATCATATAAATCATCATTTTGAACAGGAAGACTGTTGTTATAAGTGTGATTTCCAAAAGATTTTTGATAAATTACCTTTCCTCTTCTGGCAATAAGAATTTGAGCTCCTGGTGTCATTTTTTTATCGATTGCCATCTTTACAATTGAATCAATTTTGTATAGATTAGCCCCGTCAATCCCTTGGTTTTTTGGAGTATCATATCCTAAAACATTAATTTTTTTAGTTTCTATTCCATCTCCAATTATAAATCTTTCATTGATTGAAACAGGTATTTTTCCTATTGATTCTTTTAGTCCAAAAATTATGTCTGGTACAATTTTTTGTGTAAAATTATTATTTTGATAGGCTAAAACCAAACCTTCAATTTCATTATATTCTAGTGTAGAAGGTAATGAATAAGGTCGCGTAAAAAATACAACTATGGTCTTTTTTTCTTTTGATATGGTATTAATCCACTCAATTTCTTTATTTGTTAGGCTATTTTTTTTCCAAATATTATCGTCTTTATGAAAGCCTATGATAACTTTCGAATATTCTTTTAAATGTTCAAGAACCGCTTCTAAATCATTTTCTGTTACATCATAAACGTTAGTAAACGAATTTAATTTTGTAATAAAAGTAGCATTTGAATCATCTCCTAATTTAAGGTATGCAATTTTTTCATTATTTGCTTTTAGAGGAATAATATCGTCTTTATTTTGAAGTGTTGTTATTGCGTTTTGAAAAAGTTTTTCGTTTAAAACTTCATACGCCTCCTTATTTAAATCCTCAACTAAATTATTGATCTCAATAGGCTTATAGTTTTTTAAACCCGCTTTAAATTTGTATTTTAATATTTTTTTAACCGAATGTTCCAATCGTTTTTTAGTTATGATGTTCGAATCATATGCTTCTTTAAATTTCAAAACAGCTTTTGGAACATCTTCAGCAAAAAGCAAAACATCATTACCTGCCAAAAAAGCGGCTAAATCAATATCTCCTGGTAATTTAAAGTTACTTGCTCCTTTCATGTTTAATGCATCAGTAAAAATTAATCCGTTAAATTTTAATTTGTTTTTTAGTAAATCGGTTACAATTTTATAGGATAACGATGAAGGTAAATTTTCTTGTGGTTCTAAATTGGGCACGTTTAAATGGGCAACCATAATACTAGCTAAACCATTTTTTATAAGTTTTTTATAAGGATACAGTTCAATACTATCAATACGTTTGCTTGTAAAGTTTACTCTTGGTAAAGTATGATGCGAGTCTGAAGACGTATCACCATGGCCTGGAAAGTGTTTTGCAGTAGCAAATATGCCCTTGCTTTGTAAGCCTTTCATGTAAGCTAAAGATTTGTTGGCTACATTTTCTTTTGCTTCACCAAAAGAGCGATTGCCTATTATAGGGTTGTTTGGATTTGTATTGATATCAACCACTGGAGAAAAAGTAAAATGTATACCCATCCGTTTTGATTGTTCTGCCATTTGCTCTCCCATTTTTTCAATAAGAGAATTGTTTTTAATAGCGCCAAGCGTCATATTCCAAGGATATTTATATGTAGAGTCTAAGCGCATACTCATTCCCCACTCTGCATCAATACCTATAAACAAGGGAATATTAGATTCTGACTGAAATCTGTTGGTTAATATAGCTTGTCGAACAGGCCCACCTTGAAAAAAAATAAGGCCACCAATTTTATATTTAAGTATTAAACTATCAATTTCTGTATGATAATTTTCATTTTTATTTGAATAAGCAGCAACCATAAAAAGTTGTCCCACTTTTTCTTCAAAAGTTAACTGTTTGTATATACTATCGACCCAACGTTCTTCTAAATTAATATCTTTAAATTGTTGTTTTTCATGTTTCGAATAAAGCAACGGTTTATGATATAATAAAAATAACGAAAGGAAAAAAGAGATAAAGAATAAATTATATTTTAACATGTTTTATGTTTAAAAGAACCTACTGTGCCAACTTTCACTTGCTGGTATTTCCCAAAAATCTTGCCATTCTTCAATTGTATTTACTAAATTATTAAAAACAATTGTATTTTCTGAAACGGATTTGCTTTTTGCCAATTGCTTAAATTCAATTAAGGTTTTAAATGCAATAAATTCTCCTGTTTTATAGGTTACATTCATTTTGTCTAATAAATCAATAGTGTATTTTTGTTCTAAATCTTGTATGAATTGAACTGATGTGTCAATAGAACAGCCTGTTGCCGCTTTTACATCTTGATTTACCGCAAAAATTATAAATCTATTATATTTTATAATGTAAGATGCCTCTAGAGGTTCTCCATGAGCAGACCAGTTTTCAATAAATTCTTTGGCATTAATTGTTATTTCGGTAACTTCATTTTCAGATAGTTTTCTGTTTGACTGATATATCCAAATTTTAGAATGTTCTGGTAAGTCTTCAAAAGGTATATACATTGTTTTTGTTTTGGATTATAAGTAATTATTATAAGATACTAAAATAGTTTAACAACCATTTACTAGTACATTAAACTACAAGTCTTGTGCATTGGCTATTAATTCAGCAATATCTAATACTTTTACGGAACCTTCTTTTTCTTTTAGTTTAACCCCGTCTGTCATCATGGTATTGCAAAATGGACATCCAGCTGCAATTATATCTGGTTTTGTTTCTATTGCATCTTCTGTTCGTTCAATATTAACTTCTTTGTTTCCCGGTTCGGCATCTTTAAACATTTGGGCTCCACCAGCTCCACAACAAAGCCCATTTGCGCGCGAGCGTTTCATTTCAACTAATTCTGCATCTAATTTTAAAATTAATTCTCTGGGAGCTTCATATACATTGTTTGCTCGGCCTAAGTAACATGGATCATGAAAGGTAATGCGTTTTCCTTTAAATTGTCCACCTTCAATTGTTAACCTTCCATCGTCTAGTAGCGATTTAAGAAATTGAGTATGGTGCATAATTTCATATTGACCACCTAATTCTGGGTATTCATTTTTTATAGTATTGAAACAATGTGGACATGCAGTAACAATTTTTTTTATTGCGTATGAATTCATTACTTCAATGTTCATCATGGCTTGCATTTGAAACAAAAATTCGTTACCTGCACGTTTTGCTGGATCTCCTGTACAACTTTCTTCTGTTCCTAAAACAGCAAAATCAACTTTAGCACGGTTTAAAATTCGAACAAAAGCTTTTGTAATTCTTTTAGCTCTATCGTCAAAACTTCCCGAACATCCTACCCAAAATAAAACTTCGGGTTGTTTTCCTTGAGCCATCATTTCGGCCATTGTTGGTACTACTAAATTTTCCGACATATTATTAATGGGTATAATTATTCGATTACAAGGTATATATTGTGGTATTTTATGTTAGTGTTGTCCATCATCAAAAACTTGAATGGTAACTTCTTTATCAATTAAATCCGTAAATTTACCTCTGTATCTTGTTGCTTTAACTAAATGATTATCAATCCAATGATAGTTTCCACCGCGTGGTTTACCCATGACCATTCCATGATATTTAAAACCATGAAGCTTTAGCCAATCTTCGGTTGCTGATCTGTGTTCTTCTGTTCTTGAAGTAAAAAAGAAAATAATGTGACCTTCATCATACCAGTTGTTTAGCGTTATTAAGGCATCAGGATATACTTCTGCTGTTGCCATTCTTTCTGGCTCTTCATTTGGTATATCATCACAGATTGTTCCATCAATATCAATTAAATAATTTTTAATTCCTTCTGCTAAAATTGGACTTAATAATTCTCCGTTGTGAGATATACTTTTCAAATTTTTGTCAATACTTTCTTGTTTCATCTTTGTTTATTAATTGTTTCAAATTTTTAGCATCATTTACCTTAATGATGTTTCTAGAATATATCAGTTTAGTTTTCGTCTTTCCAGTTTAATCTGTCTTGTTGATTGTATTGCCATGGTGCACCATTATTTTCAATGTTAGACATCATGGCATTTAATGACATTGGTGCGGCACTTTTTTCCATAACCAAGTATCTTCTCATTTCTATTATGATAGACAAAGGGCTAATGTTAACAGGGCACTCCTCTACACACGCATTGCATGAAGTACATGCCCAAAGCTCCTCGGGAGTTATATAATCGTTTAATAACGATTTATGATCATCTATAAAAACACCTTTGTTTAGATCTATATTTTTACCAACTTCTTCGAGTCGATCTCGAGTATCCATCATTATTTTACGAGGAGATAATTTTTTACCCGTTTGATTTGCAGGGCAGGATGAAGTACATCGACCACATTCTGTACATGTGTATGCGTTTAACAATTGTACCCAATTTAAATCTTGTACATCACTAGCACCAAATTTAGCAGGTATTGCATCAGGGTCTAACGGAGCAGCGTAAGGGTCTGCACTTGGATCCATCATTAATTTAACTTCGTTGGTAACACTTTCAAGATTATCTAAAGCTCCTTTTGGGTTTAAATCTGCAAAATACGTATTAGGAAAAGCTAATAAAATATGTAAATGTTTAGAAAAGTATAAATAATTTAAAAAAATAAGTATTCCAGTAATATGAATCCACCAAGTTGTACGTTCAATTATATGGAGGGTTGATTCTGAAAAATTTGAAAAAAGTGGTGCAATAAATTGAGAGATAATATTACCCGAATTTTCAGATTGAAAATGAACATCGGTAGCATTCATTACTAAGAACAAGGTCATTAAAACAACCTCAAAATATAAAATGATATTCGCATCATTTTTTGACCAACCTTTCATTTCTGAATTCCAAAAACGTTTAAGTTTGGTTATATTTCTTCTGATCCAGAAAATTATTACTGCTACTAAAACTAATACTGCCAGTATTTCAAACGAGGCAATTAAAAAATAATATAAGTTACCTAAAATTGAAAATATGCGATGCGTACCCAATAATCCATCAATAATGATTTCTAATACTTCAATGTTAATAATAATAAAACCAACATATACAATGATATGTAAAATACCAGCTGTGGGTCTTTTGATCATTTTTGATTGGCCTAATGCTATCATTGCCATATTTTTCCATCGATCTGATGAATTATCGCTTCGATTAACATCTTTCCCTAATTTTATGTTTCGAATTAGTTTTTTTACGTTCCAAGTAAAATAACCAATACCAATGGATAAAATAATTGCAAATAAAATATTGTCTATATAATTCATTTAAATAAATTTATTCGTTGCTAATCTCATTTACTGAAGGAGCAATATAAGGTTTTTCTTTTTTTCCAAAAACAGATATATTTACATACCTTGTAGGATGCAAACGTAAATCTTGTAACAATAATTCTAATTCTTTCGATGCATTAGTAAAGTTTGTATACATTTTTTCGTCGGTCATTAGCTTACCCAATGAGCCATTGCCTGATTCTACATTATACATTAGTTTATCAACTGACGTGAGCGTATGTTCAAATTTTTTAATTATAGAACCTATATTGTTTTTGGCTAATGAATCTGACATAGAAGCAAAATTTGCTGCTGTTTTATCAAAATTAGAAATAGTTGAATTTAATTTGGTTTTGTTTTCAGAAATCATTTGATTAGCCGAAACAGAAATTTGACCAAATTGAGTTAAGGTTTTATTTAGTTCGGTAATACTACTTTTAAGATTGGCTTGAGTAGAAATGTCTAACACTTGATTCATATTAACTAACATTTTGTTAGCGTTATCTAATAGCATTTCAATTTTATCTTTTAAAGGTGCCAATTGAGAGGATAGCTCATCTGTTAGGCCTAACTTAGATGATGATTTTAAAAAATCATTGTCTTGGATAATATCGGTTCCTATTCCTGGTAAAATAGCTATTTGTTTTCCTCCTATTGGGCTTGGAGCATAAATTTGAGCTATGCTAGATTTTGATATGCTATAGCCTCCTTTAATTTGAATTTCTACAATTGAATTCCAATTTTCATCTAATGTAATATCAATAACCTTTCCAATAATTTTTCCATTTATTGTAACAACTGAAGAACTTGATAAACCCTCAACATTTTCATATTTAACAAAAAGGGTTTTATAGTTTACAAATAAATCATTTCCTTTTAAAAAGCTATAACCCCAGATGAATAATAAAATGGATGATATTACCAGTATAGCAGTTTTAATTTCTCTTGTTGGTTTCAATTTTTTTTCTTTTTTACAAATTTATTATTTATAAACTATAAATTCAAGTTTATTTTAAAGCTTCTGACATATTTATTTTTTCACCATTTTTAAAGGCAACTATAAAAGCTGATTTATATCCTTTTGTTTTTGCAATTTTTAAATTTGTGCTAGCCTGTTCATATGACATAGTGTTTTCGTAATAATACTTATAGGTGTTCGATTTTTTTTCTTTGCTTATTTGTTCTAAACCATTGAAATTATAAGATTTAGTGTCTAAATTGTTTTTGCTTGACGCTATTTGAACTTTAAAAACGATGGTGTCATCAATTGAGGTGTTATCTGTTTTTGTAGTAGTTTTAGGTTCGTTAATTAAAGTAGAAACTGTTGGAGTGGCAAAAAATTCTAGCTTGTAATCAATTATAGATTTTGCTATTGCTTCGGCTAATATATTTTGTCCACTTTCTGAATTTAAAAAAGCACCTTCATTAATATTTGAAACAAACCCCATTTCTATAAGCACCCTAGGCATTGTTATTTTTCTAAGAACTAAAAAACCAGCCTCTTTAACTCCTCTATTCTTAGCAGATGTTTTTTTTGTAAATGCCTGTTGAACTTTTGAAGCTAATTCAACACTTAACTCTCTATATTCTTCTTGAAGTATGGAAATCCCTATAACAGACTCAGGTGAGTTAGGGTCAAATCCTTCGTATTTAATTTCATAATTATCTTCATATGTAATTACAGAGTTTTCGTTTTTTGCTACTTCAAGGTTTGAGGCATTTCGAGTAATTCCCATTACATACGTTTCGTTTCCAGAAGCGTTTATGTTTTTATTAGCATTGCAATGCATGGAAACAAAAATATTGGCTTTGGATTTGTTTGCAATTTTTGCTCGATCATCTAATTCCACAAAAACATCTTTATCTCTTGTATAAATTATTTCTATATTATTTTCATTTTTTAAAATAGCACCAACTTTTAATACTATATTTAAAGAAATGTTTTTTTCTATATTTCCATGGTATGTTGAACCGGGATCTTTTCCACCATGTCCTGCATCTAAAACCACTTTGAATTTAGAATTTTGAGCCGTTACAGAGGTGGTAATCAAAACCAATAAAACCAATATTAGAATGTTACTATTTAAAATTTTCATAAATAAAATATCGTGTATGTTATAATTTTACTAACTGTATAATTTTTTAAAAAAATATATGTAAGTTTGACCCTTCAAAAACTAGGCCGTAATTATACAAAAATAGCACATAAGCATTGTATTTAAAGACTATTCATATCGCTTTTTTTTCCTTTTTTCTAACAATTGGAACAACTGTATCTTTTGCACAAGAGATTGCTATAAAGGATACTTTACAAGTAAATGCCAATGACTTATTAACAATTAAAGATTCAACCAAAGTAGATTCAACAACAAAAAAGAAATCAATATTAGAAGGTATTGTTAAACGAAAAGCTACCGGTTACGAAAAAATAGATCAACAAAAAAAAGAATTAACTTTATATAATGAAGCCGAACTTTATTATCAAGATATTGAGTTAAAGGCAGGAATCATTGTTTTAAACTATGAAAAAAATGAAGTTTATGCTGGCCGATTAAAAGATAGTTTGGGTAAGTATTACCAAGCTCCTTCTTTTAAACAAGGGGCTAATCTGGTAGAACCTGATTCTATTCGATTTAATACCAAATCAAAAAAAGCATTAATTTGGAATTCAAGAACAAAACAAAATGATTTAAATATTAAAGCAGAAGTTTCTAAAAGAGAAAATGATTCTGTTATTTTTATGAAAAATGCTCGGTTTACAACGGCAAAAGATGTTGATAATCCAGAATATTATTTTTTAGCGCGTAAAATTAAATTTGTTCCCGGTAAAAAAGTTGTTGTAGGATTAACAAATCTAGTTATTGCAGATGTGCCAACACCTATTGGCCTTCCATTTGCTTACTTTCCAATGTCGCAAGAAAGTATTTCTGGTTTCATTATGCCTACTCCAGGCCAGAGTAACACACAAGGATATTTTTTACAAAATGGAGGCTACTATTTTGCATTAAGCAAACATTATGATTTAGCTGTTTTAGCAGATTATTATACCAATGGTAGTTATGGATTACGTGCAGAAAGCAGTTACGGTCTTCGATATAAATTTAGTGGTAGAATTAATTTGCGATATGAAAACCAAATTCAAAGTGAACGTGGGTTTCCTGATTATGCCAAATCAAAACAATATAGCATTCAATGGAGTCATAGTCAAGATTCTAAAGCATCGCCAAGTTCTAGATTTTCATCTTCTGTAAATATTTCAAGCAGTCAGTATTTTAAAAACTCACTAAGTTTGTCAAACATTGGAGCATCTATAAATAATAATTTATCATCTTCAGTTTCCTTTTCTAAAACTTTTGCGACAGTACCTCAAATAAACTTTTCTGTAACGGCTACTCATTCTCAAAACACCAATACAGAACAAATTAACATGACTTTACCTACATTGCAGGCAAGTGTTGATCGTATGTATCCATTTGCACCAAAAAATGGAACGAAAAAAGGTTTTTTTCAAAATATTAATTTGCAGTATAATTTAAATGGTAAAAATAATATTGTAACAACTGATTCCTTATTTTTTAAACCTCAAATGTTTAAAGACGGCAAAGCGGGTTTTCAGCACACTATACCGATTGGCACAAACTTTAAATTGTTTAAATATATAAGTGCAAGTGCCAACTCTAATTTTACCGAAACTTGGTCATTTAATTCCGTTAGAAAAGCTTATAGCAGCACCGAAAACAAAGTTGTTACATCAAGAGTTAATGAGTTTGGAGCTTTTAGAACTTATAATTTTTCTTCAAGTTTAGGAACTACTATTTATGGAACTTTTGATTTTGGTGAGGATAAAAAAATACAAGCAATACGACACGTAATGCGTCCTAATATTTCATACAACTACAGCCCAAGTTTTGATCAATATTATGATACTTATGCCATAGATGCAACAGGTACCACTATGGAAGAGTATACCCGTTTTGAAAGTGGTATTTATGGTGCTCCTGGTAAAAACAATTCAAGCAATATAGGATTTGGACTTAGTAATACATTTGAGGCTAAAGTTAAAAAAATTGATAAAATAACTGGAAAAGAAGAAATTAAAAAAGTTAAATTACTCAACAGTCTAAACTTATCAACTTCGTATAATATAATTGCAGATTCTTTAGCATTGCAGCCCTTATCTATTTCAGGAGGTACAAATTTATTTAAAGATAAAATGTCGATAAATTTTGGGTCTCGTCTTGATCCATATGCAATTGATAATAGCGGTCGTAGAATAAATACATTTAATATAGACAATGGTGGCAGTCTTTTTAGAATGACAAGTGCTAATATGCAAATAAATTATTCATTAACGAGCAGTGATTCAAGTGATGAAAATACTGCTAAATCTCAAAACGAGTTAAATGGTGGAAGAGCTGATGATTTGTTTGGAAGGTCTACAGATTTAAATGACAACAGACAAACGTTGTTTGATGACACAAAAAAGGATGAAAAAGATAATACAGAAAATGAATATTATAACACAAAGCTTCCGTGGGATCTGCAATTTGCTTATTCTATAACTTATAACAACAATAACAGGCAAAGTGAAATAAGTAATAATTCATTAATGGTTTCGGGAAATATTGAGTTAGCTCCAAGATGGAAAGTTGGGATTTCGACAGGTTATGATTTTGCAAAAAAAGGAATTACATTTTCACAATTTAGATTTGAAAGAGATTTAGAAAGTTGGCGCATGAGTTTTAACTGGGTTCCTTATGGAACAAATGCCTACTGGGGCTTTTTTATAGGTGTTAAGTCGTCTATATTAAGTGATATCAAGTGGGATAAAAATAAAATTCCAGATCGTGTGTTGCAATAAAAAAAACAGTTTCTTAAGAACATAAAAACACATACTATTATGAAAAAAATCATTTATACAGAAAAAGCTCCTGCTCCTATTGGCCCTTATAGTCAGGCCGTATTAGTTGGAAACACATTATACACATCGGGCCAAATAGCTATAAATCCAGAAACTGGCGAGTTGGTTTTAGAAACTATAGAAGAAGAAACTGAGCAGGTAATGAAAAATTTAAAAGCTGTTTTAAAAGCCGCAGAAATGACTTTTGAAAATGTTGTAAAAACAACAATTTTTATAATGAACATGGGCGATTTTTCGAAAATAAACACCATTTATGGCTCTTATTTTGATGAAAAAACGGCACCAGCTCGAGAAACCGTTCAAGTTGCTTTTTTACCAAAAGGAGTAAATATTGAAATTTCGGTTTTGGCTATAAAGTAAATAAAAACAGATTTGATTTAAATTACTCAAATCTGTTTTTTTACAAAAATATTTTATGATAAAACTTTAGCATTTTTAACTTTTTGGTCTAAAATAGCTATATCAATAACTTCACTCATTTTGTCAACATAATGAAAAGTAAGTCCTTTTAAGTAAGTAGGATTTATTTCTTCAATATCTGGTTTGTTTTCTGAACAAAGAATAATTTCTTTAATATTAGCTCTTTTTGCTGCTAATATTTTTTCTTTAATTCCTCCAACAGGCAACACTTTTCCTCGCAAAGTAATTTCTCCAGTCATGGCAATATTTTTCTTAACTCTATTTTGAGTATACGAAGAAACCATTGAGGTTAACATTGCAATACCAGCACTTGGTCCGTCTTTTGGTGTTGCACCTTCTGGCACATGAATATGAATGTTGTTTTTTGTTAATATATCTTCTTGAATTCCTAAAAGTAATGCGTTTGCTTTTATATATTCTAATGCAATAGTAACAGATTCTTTCATTACCGTTCCAAGGTTTCCTGTCATGGTCATGTTTCCTTTACCTTTTGAAACTAATGATTCAATAAATAATATATCACCACCAACTGAGGTCCAAGCTAAACCCGTAACAACTCCAGCAATATCATTGTTTTCGTATTTGTCACGTTCTAAACGAGGTGATTTTAATACTTCAACAATATCTTTTACAGCAACTTTTATACTATATTCTTCTTCCATTGCAATTGATTTTGCAGCATTTCGAACCATTTCAGCAATTTTCTTTTCTAATCCACGTACTCCAGATTCGCGTGTATAACCCACAACAATACTTTCTAATTCTTTTTTGCCAATAGATAAATCTTTTTTGTTTAATCCGTGCTCTTTTAATTGTTTTGGTAACAAGTGTTTATGCGCAATTTCAATTTTTTCTTCAATGGTGTAACCCGACATATTAATAATTTCCATTCTGTCTATCAATGCCGGTTGAATAGTCGACAGGCTGTTCGATGTGGCTATAAACATAACTTTTGACAAGTCATACCCCATTTCAAGAAAATTATCATAAAAGGAGTTGTTTTGCTCAGGATCAAGCACTTCTAATAAAGCTGAAGAAGGGTCTCCGCTATGCCCACTGCTTAATTTATCTATTTCATCTAAAACAAAAACAGGATTAGAGGTTTTGGCTTTTTTTATGGATTGAATTATTCGACCCGGCATGGCACCAATATATGTTTTTCTATGGCCTCTAATTTCAGCTTCGTCTCTTAATCCACCTAGTGATATACGAACATATTCGCGTCCAAGCGCCTCAGCAACAGACTTTCCTATAGATGTTTTACCAACCCCAGGAGGCCCGTATAAGCAAAGAATTGGTGATCGCATATCGTTTCGCAGTTTTAAAACAGCTAAATGTTCTATGATTCGTTTTTTTACATCATCTAAACCAAAATGATCTCTATCGAGGATTTTTTGAGCCCGTTTTAAATCAAAATTATCTTTTGAAACTAAATTCCATGGCAGTTCTAAATATAATTCTAAATAATTACGTTGAATACCAAAATCGGGAGCATTAGGATTTGTTCGTTGTAATTTTAATAATTCTTTTTGAAAGTTTTTTTCAACTTTTTCATTCCATTTTTTTGTCTTTGCTTTAATTCGCATTTCTTCAATTTCTTCATCATATGAAACACCTCCAAGCTCTTCTTGAATGGTTTTCATTTGTTGATGCAAATAGTATTCTCTTTGTTGCTGGTCTAAATCAGTTCTTACTTTTGATTGAATATCATTTTTAAGTTCTAACTTTTGCAATTCTAAATTCATATATCTAAGAGTTTCTAACGCTCTTTCTTTTAGATTTCCTATTTGCAATAAATCTTGTTTTTCCTTTACACTCAAATTCATGTTTGAAGAAACAAAATTGATTAAAAACGGATTACTATCAATGTTTTTTATGGCAAAAGTAGCCTCAGAAGGAATGTTTGGACTTTCATTAATAATTTCAATAGCCAATTCTTTTAATGAATCTATAATAGAAGTAAATTCGGCATCAGAAGTTTCGGGTCTCTTTTCCACAACTTCTTTTATAGTAGCTCTTAAGTAAGGCTCTTCTTGTGTTATAGAATCAATTTCAAATCGTTTTTTTCCTTGTAAAATTACGGTTGTATTGCCATCAGGCATTTTTAATACCCTTATAATTTGTGCAACTGTTCCTACTTTATGAATATCATTAGCTGTTGGTTCCTCAACATCTTCGTCTATTTGAGATACTACGCCTATTATTTTTCCAACAGAATTGGCGTCATTTATTAGTTTGATCGATTTATCTCTTCCTGCCGTTATAGGTATTACAACACCGGGAAATAAAACTGTATTACGTAACGGAAGAATTGCCAAGTCTTGAGGCAAAATTTCGTTATTCATTTCTTCTTCATCTTCCGGAGTCATTAACGGAATTAATTCTGCGTCAGATTGCATTTCTTGAAGTGACAAATTGTCAATAGAAAATATTTTTTGATTCGACATACTAATATTAAGTTTTTTTGTCATTATTAATTATGAATAAATACGCTTTCAGAAGCACTAAAATAAGTTAAAGCTATAGAAATCAGCATTTAGTAAATTATAAACACTAATAATTCAACTTATTAAATCAAGTTTTATGCCATAAAAAAACCATCTACTAAATCTGTAAATGGAGTTTTGTTTAAAGCTTAAATTTATATATTATTGTTTGGTGTAAACAAACGTTAAGTCTGAAGTTAAATAAACAGGATTACCGCCCGAAGTTCCCACAACTTCGCCATCACTATACGATAGCGTTAGTGTGTTTCCATTATATACAAATGTATCAGTATAAGAAACTCCTGCATCTTGATAGGTAAAAGTTATGTTGATTCCGTTTTGAGCCCAAGAACCTGAATAATCAGGATCAGAAAAACAAGAAACAACAGCATCTGTTCCAATTCCATCTATCTCAATACCTTTAGAATTTGAGATAAAAGTATTAGCTGCACTTAAAACAATAAAGCTATTATTAAAACAGTTTGTTTCATTCATTTGATTTATAGAAGTTGTGCCATCCCCATTTAAATCTGTAGGAACAGATGTAATGAAAGATGTTAATAAATATGTGCCCGAAACTCCTGTTGAAACATTTGGTGCTAGTAAAGGATCTATAGTTTCAATATCGCATGACATTATTGAAGTAATGGAAATTAAAACGATTAAACTTTTTAACAGTAATGATTTGTTCATTTTTATATATTTTTTCAAATGTATACTTTTTTATTTTTTTGGCACTATATTTCCTACTTTAGTTAATAAAAAAACACCTATAATAAAAAATAATGCCAAAAAAACTATTGCATTTCGCATGGAGCCTGTAATTTGATCAATAGTAGCAAAAATGATCATTCCTATAACAATTCCTATTTTTTCTGCAACATCATAAAAACTAAAAAAAGATGTTGTATCCTTCGTTTCAGGTAATAATTTTGAATATGTTGAACGTGATAACGATTGAATGCCACCCATTACTAATCCTACAAATCCAGCAGTAATATAAAATTGAACGGGGTTTATAACAAAAAAGGCAAAAACACATATAATGGCCCAAATGGAATTAATTATAATTAAGGTTTTTATGTTGCCTAATTTTTCAGATATCTTTGATGTAGCAATTGCCCCAATAACAGCAACTAATTGAATTACTAAAATACTTGTTATTAATCCTAAAGTTTTTTCATCATCATTTTTCCAAGCTATTTCTTGTTCACCAAAATAGGTTGCCACAAGCATAACGGTTTGAACAGCCATACTATAAACAAAAAAACTTTGTAAATATTTTTTTAAAATGCTGTTTTCTTTTAATTGATGCCACACTTTTTTTAACTCTTTATACCCATTAAAAATCACATTTTTGGTTACCTTATTTTTTTTAACACAAGAAGGCAGATAATAAAAGGTGTATTGGCTAAAAAAGATCCACCAAATACCAACGGAAATAAAAGAATATTGCATTGCTTTCAAAGATGCCTCTTCACCTAAAATTCCAAATGATTCGGGCTTCATGACCATCGATAAATTAAAAACCAATAAAATAACACTTCCAATATAACCTAAGGAAAACCCTTTTGCACTTAATTTGTCTTGCTGTTCTGGAAAAGCTATA
>NZ_CAWUTS010000084.1:0-25988 GCF_963925415.1 uncultured Flavobacterium sp.
CTACGGATCTCGCCATTTTTAAAGACGGTATTATTCGCCACACTGCCGTGATTCCATTTGGGGGTAACGTCATTACAGAAGACATTAAAGAGGGCTGTTCTATTATTGAAAAGCAAGCAGTTCAATTTATTTAAAATGGGCATATAATTCAAAATAAAACAAACAAACTAAATTAATTTAAATTTTAATAGTATGGATCTTAGAGAAATTCAAAATTTAATCAAATTTGTCTCAAAATCTGGGGCAACAGAAGTAAAATTAGAAATGGACGATTTCAAAATCACCATTAAAACGACTTCTGAAGCTGCAGAAGCTGCAATAACTTATGTACAACAAGCACCAGTTAGTCAGGTTTCAGCTCAAGCGCCAGTAGCTCAATCAGAAAATCCAACGGCACCCTTAGAAGCTGTTGATGAGGATTCAAAATATATTACTATAAAATCTCCAATTATTGGAACATTATATAGAAAACCATCACCAGACAAAGCTGTTTTTGTTGAAGTTGGAAGCACTATTTCTAAAGGTGATGTAGTTTGTGTAATTGAAGCAATGAAATTATTTAACGAAATTGAATCTGAAATCTCAGGTAAAATAGTTAAAATTTTAGTGGACGACATGTCACCAGTTGAATTTGACCAACCTTTATTTTTAGTAGATCCATCATAAGAAATTATTAATTATGAATTATTAATTATAAACAGGTTTCATCCTTTTCATAATGGTATAAAAATTTCATAACTCATAACTCATAACTCAAATTAGATGTTTAAAAAAATATTAATTGCCAATAGAGGTGAAATTGCATTACGTGTTATAAGAACATGTAAAGAAATGGGCATAAAAACTGTTGCGGTATATTCTACTGCTGATAAACATAGTTTACATGTGCGGTTTGCAGATGAAGCGGTTTGTATAGGACCACCTCCAAGTAACCTTTCCTATTTAAAAATGTCAAATATAATAGCAGCGGCAGAAATTACAAATGCCGACGCTATTCATCCAGGATACGGTTTTCTATCAGAAAACGCTAAATTTTCAAAAATTTGTCAAGAACACGGGATCAAATTTATTGGAGCTTCTCCAGAAATGATTGATCGAATGGGAGACAAAGCCAATGCAAAATCAACCATGATTGAAGCTGGTGTGCCTTGTGTTCCAGGAAGTGAGGGCATTATTTTAACGTATGAAGATTGTGAAAAAATTGCCAAAGAAACAGGTTATCCAGTAATGCTTAAAGCTTCTGCTGGAGGCGGTGGAAAAGGTATGCGTGCCGTTTGGAAAAAAGAAGACCTTAAAAATGCTTGGGAATCAGCCAGGCAAGAAAGTAGAGCTGCTTTTGGAAATGACGACATGTACATGGAAAAATTAATAGAAGAGCCCCGTCACATTGAAATTCAAGTTGTTGGTGATTCATATGGAAAAGCATGTCATTTATCAGAAAGAGATTGCTCTGTTCAACGCCGTCATCAAAAATTAACAGAAGAAACTCCTTCTCCCTTTATGACAGACGAATTGCGTAATGCTATGGGAACAGCAGCAGTAAAAGCAGCCGAATACATCAATTATGAAGGCGCTGGAACTGTTGAATTTTTAGTAGATAAAAATAGAAATTTCTATTTTATGGAAATGAATACACGTATTCAAGTAGAACACCCTATTACAGAACAAGTAATTGATTTTGATTTAATACGTGAGCAAATAATGGTTGCAGCTGGAATACCAATTTCAGGTAAAAACTATTTTCCTATGTTACATTCAATTGAATGTCGTATTAATGCAGAAGATCCTTATAATGATTTTAGACCTTCACCAGGAAAAATAACCACACTTCATACACCAGGAGGACACGGAGTTCGTTTAGACACACATGTGTATGCTGGGTATACAATACCGCCAAATTACGACTCTATGATTGCTAAGTTGATCACAACAGCACAATCAAGAGAAGAGGCCATAAGCAAAATGAAGCGGGCTTTAGATGAGTTTGTAATAGAAGGTATAAAAACAACAATTCCTTTTCACAGGCAATTAATGGACGAGCCTGATTATGTATCAGGAAACTACACTACAAAATTTATGGAATCCTTTGTAATGAATGAAAAATTAGAAGAATAAAAACTTAAAACACTCAATATCTTGAGTGTTTTTTTTTTGAATAAAAGGTAAAAATTAGTTAAGGATATCTGTGTTAGATTTTGTCTATAATAAAAAGCAAACCAATTTTTTTGAATCAATTTGCATTTACGTGTGAAATAGAGACCTTAATTATAAAATATTTTTTTCTTTTTTTAATCCACAAAAGCATTAAAATTTAAAAAAATATAAGTATTTTCACAATTCATAAGGATAAATTACGAGAATGAAAAAATTAGCATTGCATTGGCAGATATTATTAGGAATGGTTTTAGGAGTTACATTTGCTTTTGTTTTAACGCAATTTGAATGGGGTAAATCATTCATTACAGATTGGATAAAACCATTTGGGAGTATTTTTATAAATCTTTTAAAGCTTATTGCAGTTCCTTTAATTTTAGGATCCTTAATCAAAGGGATTTCTGATTTAAAAGACATTTCTAAGCTCTCTAAAATGGGAGGTAGAACCATTGGTTTATATATTGCAACAACTGTTTTAGCTGTTTCAATTGGTTTAGCCATTGTTAATATTATAAAGCCAGGGAGTTATATTTCTGTTGAAACTAGGACCGAATTGATGAATAATTTTGCGGGTGACGCCAATTCAAAAATTGAAGCCGCCAACAAGCAAAACGAAGCGGGCCCCCTACAAGCATTAGAGGATATTGTTCCAGACAATATTTTTAAATCAGCAACCGATAATGGCAGCATGCTTCAAGTCATTTTCTTTGCCTTGTTTTTTGGAATTTCGATGATATTACTGCCCGAAAAAACAACAAAACCAGTAAAAGATTTTTTTGATAGTTTTAACGACATCATACTTAAAATGATTGACTTAATTATGTTAGCCGCTCCGTTTGGAGTATTTGCTTTACTAGCTTCTTTAGTTGCAGAATCACCCAGCGTCGATTTGTTTAAAGCCCTAGGTATGTATGGAATTTCTGTATTGTTAGGTTTAATGTTAATGGTTGGTATATATATATTAATTGTAATAATATTAGCTAAAAAGAGCCCTTCTTTTTTTCTTAAAGGTATTGCTCCAGCTCAATTATTAGCTTTTTCAACCAGCTCATCTGCAGCTACGCTTCCTGTAACTATGGAACGCGTTGTAGATAACTTAGGTGTTGATGATGAAGTAGCCAGTTTTGTTTTGCCCATAGGAGCCACAATAAATATGGATGGAACGAGTTTATATCAAGCAGTTGCAGCCGTTTTTATTGCACAAGCTTTTGGGATGGATTTAAGTATAGGAGCACAATTAGGCATTATCGTTACCGCAACACTTGCCTCAATAGGCAGTGCAGCCGTTCCTGGTGCCGGCATGGTTATGTTAGTAATTGTATTGGCCCAAGCCGGAATACCAGAAGCCGGTTTAGCTTTAATATTTGCTATTGATAGACCTTTAGACATGTGTAGAACAACAGTTAATGTTACTGGTGATGCGGCTGTTAGTATGGTTGTAGCAAAATCCATAAATAAATTAGCATAAAATGAACGATTTTAATTGGACAAAACTCTTTAATCCCGAATTCTACATTACAATGGAATTAGGAGGTGTGTCTATTGGAATCTATATGGTTTTATTTATAGTATTTGCTGAAACAGGCTTATTTGCAGGCTTCTTTTTGCCAGGTGATAGCTTGTTGTTTTTGTCAGGAATATACAGCAGAGAATTAGTTGAAACTTTTTTTTATATACCCAGTGATTTTTCAAATGTGACCATTTTATCCTTGCTAATTGCTGCTGCAGCTTCTTTAGGAAATGTTTTTGGCTATTGGTTTGGCTCAAGAAGCGGCCAATTTTTATTTGAAAAGGAAGACAGTTTCTTTTTCAAAAAAAGATACCTAATTAAGTCACAAGATTTTTTTGAAAAACACGGTGGAAAAGCCATAATATTTGCACGCTTTTTGCCTATAATAAGAACTTTTGTACCTATAATAGCAGGTATTATTAAAATGAAAAAAAGTAAGTTTATGTTCTATAATATAGCGAGTTCTTTTCTTTGGTCATTTACCTTAGTTTTTGCAGGACATTATTTATACAGTTTTTTTTTAGAACAGTTTGATATAGATTTAAAAAAACACATTGAAACCATTATCTTTATCCTAATTGCAATTACCACATTTCCATTGGTATGGAATTATTTTAAAGCAAAAAAAACAGAACGCAATAATCTTATATAAAATGCAGCTCAGTTATTGGGAAATTAAAAATTGGTTTTCAAATGTTGATTTCACCGTTGTGGGCAGTGGAATTGTAGGTTTGCATTGCGCATTAAATTTAAGAAAAAAATTTCCTAAAAGTAAAATATTAGTGCTCGAAAAAGGAATCTTACCACAAGGGGCAAGTACAAAAAATGCAGGATTTGCTTGTTTTGGTAGTCTTTCAGAAATTATAGATGATTTAAAAACACATTCTGAACAACAAGTTATTCAATTGATTCAAAAGCGATGGGATGGTTTACAATTATTACGCAAAAGAATAGGTGACGATGCACTTGACTATAAGTCTTTTGGAGGTTATGAGTTGTTTTTAAAAAAAGACGAAGCCTTTTATGAACATTGTTTAACTCAGTTGCCTTTTATAAATGAAGTACTAAAGCCCATTTTTAAAACGGACGTTTTTATTAAAGAAAACAACAGTTTTAACTTCAACAGAATTTTTGACCAACTTATTTTTAATCCATTTGAAGGGCAAATTGATACGGGCAACATGATGCAGCAATTGTTAAAACAAGCTGTTTCTAATGATATTTTAATTTTAAACCAACAAAATGTAAGCTCCTATACAACTCACAATTCATTTGTAGAAGTAGTTACCAATGAAATCTCATTTAAAACCAATAAGCTTTTATTTGCTACAAATGGTTTTGCATCGCAACTCACAAATGACCAAGTAAAACCAGCAAGAGCACAGGTTCTGATAACAAAACCTATTAAAAACTTACACATAAAAGGCACTTTTCATTTAGATCAAGGCTATTATTACTTTAGAAATATAGAGAATAGAATTCTTTTTGGGGGTGGCAGAAACCTCGATTTTGAAACCGAAACTACAACCAATTTTAATCAAACAAAAATTATTCAAAACAACTTGGAGCAATTGTTAAAAGATGTAATTTTACCCAATCAAACTTTCGAAATAGAACATCGATGGAGCGGTATAATGGGTGTTGGAAATAACAAAAACCCAATAGTACAACAACTGTCAAATAACGTATATTGTGGTGTTCGATTAGGCGGAATGGGTGTAGCTATTGGTAGTTTAATAGGTAAAGAATTAGCAGATTTAATTTAAGTTTATGTTCAAAAAAATAAAACGTTTCCTTTGGAAAACCTTTCTTTGGTTTAATATCATTAGTCTTTTTTTGGTACTGCTTTTTAAGTTTGTACCCGTTCCTTTTACACCATTAATGGCAATAAGAGCAATAGAACAAATAATTGATAAAAAAGAAGTAGCTTTTAACCACCATTGGGTCTGTATTGAAAAAATAGCTCCAAACCTTCAAAAAGCTGTAATAGCAAGTGAAGACGGCCTTTTTTTTGAGCATTACGGATTTGACTTTAAATCCATGCAAAAAGCATATAGAAGCAATCAAAAAGGAAAAAAAATAAAAGGAGGAAGCACCATTTCGCAGCAAACAGCAAAAAACGTTTTTCTTTGGCCGGGCAGAAGTTATGTTCGAAAAGTATTGGAAGTTTATTATACGACACTCATAGAGCTATTTTGGAGTAAAAACCGCATTATGGAAGTCTATTTAAACAGTATTGAAATGGGTAATGGCGTTTATGGAGCACAAGCGGCCTCAAAATATTGGTACAGAAAAGATGCCAAAAGCTTATCCAAACTAGAAGCTGCTGGTATAGCAGTTATTTTACCAAACCCCAGAAAATATAAAGCCACAAACTCTTCTTCTTATATCAACAAGCGTAAAGCTAAAATTGCAAAATATATAAATTATATAAATTTAGAACAGTAAGTAACTTTGGCCTTTTTTTTAGGGACAGGTCTTCCGCTATATTTTTTTTAAAATAATAACTTTCTGTACATTATCGTATTCAAATCTAAAAAAAAAGGATGCCGCTGTTAACCCTAAAACAAAAAAAAATCTCGTTTAGTCAAAGACCAAACGAGAATTTTTGTTAATCCAAGTTTTTTAGGCCCATATTATATAAAGTAAAAGACTGAATATCTACTTGTTCATTTATAATTGCTTCGGTTGATTTTCCTGCTCCGTGTCCTGCATTTATATCAATTCGAATTAAAGTAGGCCTCAATCCTGTTTGTTTGGCTTGCAATTCGGCAGCAAATTTAAAACTGTGTGCCGGCACCACTCTATCGTCATGATCACCTGTTGTGACCATTGTTGCTGGATATTTTGTACCCGCCTTTATGTTGTGAACAGGAGAATATCCTTTTAAATATTCAAACATTTCTTTACTTTGTTCACTAGTTCCATAATCATAGGCCCATCCAGCTCCAGCTGTAAAGGTATGATAACGCAACATGTCTAATACGCCAACAGCAGGTAAGGCTACTTGTATTAAATCAGGTCTTTGAGTCATTGCAGCTCCAACCAACAAACCACCGTTAGAGCCTCCTTTTATGGCTAAATAATTTGGAGAAGTATATTGTTCTTTGATTAAATATTCGGCCGCAGCGATGAAATCATCAAACACATTTTGTTTTTTCATTTGTGTTCCTGCATCGTGCCATTTTTTACCATACTCACCACCACCACGTAAATTCGCAACAGCGTAAACACCCCCATTTTCCATCCAAACGGCATTGGCAATACTAAAACTTGGTGTCAAACTGATGTTAAAACCACCATAACCATAAAGGATGGTTGGGTTTTTGCCATTTAAGGCTGTTCCTTTTTTATACGTAATAATCATTGGAATTTTAGTGCCGTCTTTTGATGTGTAAAAAACTTGTTTTGATTCATAATTTTCCGATTTAAAATCAACTTTTGGTTTTTCGTATATTTTTGAGTTCCCTGTTTTTGGATTGTACGAATATATTGTTCCAGGAGTTGTGTAATTGGTAAACGAATAATACAAGGTTGTTTCTGCTTTTTTACCTCCAAATCCACCAGCAGAACCAATGCCGGGCAACTTAATATCACGAACTAATTTGCCATCATAATCATATTGTTTGATAAACGATACAGCATCTTTCATATAATCAGCAAAAATAGACCCACCACCAGTTGAAACCGAAAGGACATTCTCTGTTTCAGGAATAAAGTTTACCCAGTTTTCCATTTTCGCATTGGCTAAATCAAAAGTTACAACTCTCTTATTAGGAGCGCTAAAATCTGTTGATAAATAGAATTTTGCGCCTACATTGTCTACCACTTCATTATTATAATCAAACGTATTTACAATTTTATTAAGGGGTCCATTATTGCGTATGTCTTTGATGTACAATTCGTTACCATTAGTGGCAATTGCTGCCGAAATCACTAAATAATTTTGATCTTTGGTTACATAGCCTCCAACATATCTTCTTTTTTGATCTAAACCAAAAATCACTTGATCCTCTTTTTGAGAAGTGTTTAGCTTGTGAAAAAACAGTTTGTGTTGGTCCGTTTTAGCCGAAAGCTCACTCCCTTTTGGTTTGTCATAACTTGAATAATAAAAACCTTCGTTTTTGTACCAAGAAATTCCACTAAATTTTACATCCACAATTGTATCACCAATAACTTCTTTAGTTACAGCATTTAGGATAATTACTTTTCTCCAATCGCTTCCTCCTTCTGAAATTGCGTAAGCAACTAACGAACCATCTTTTGAGAAATCAATTCCTCCTAAAGAAGTGGTTTCGTCTTTAGAAAAAGTGTTTGGGTCTAAAAACACTTCTTGTTTGTTGTTTTTATCTTTTCTGTATAAAACAGATTGATTTTGTAAACCGTCATTTTTATAAAAATACGTATAATTTCCTTCTTTGAAAGGGGCAGAAATTTTTTCGTAATTCCATAATTTTTTCATTCGTTCTTTGATTTGTTTTCGAAACGGAATTTTGTCTAGATAGTTAAAAGTAACTTCGTTTTGGGCTTTTACCCAAGCCTCAGTTGCTGCACTTTTATCATCTTCTAGCCAGCGGTAAGAATCTGTAATTGAATCACCAAAATAAGTGTCGATATGATCAATTTTTTTAGTTTCGGGGTAATTTAAAATCATGTCTAATTCGATTTTTTGTTCTTGTTTGCACGAAAAAAAGGTAAGTGCAATAAGCGCTATTGGTACGATTTTTTTCATATGAAATGTTTTAGTTGTTTTACAAATTTAATACATTGAACATTATTGATTATTATATTTTAAAATTTATTCCAAATATAAAATTTCTTCCCATATTGGAAATGCCGTCTGACTTCAATCTTGACAAATGATTGACGTAGGTTTTATTCAAAATATTATTGGTATTTAAAGTTAAGTCAACAAAAGTTTTTCCAAGTTTAATAGTTCCACCAATCCCTATATTAAGTAGGGTGTACTTATTAGTTTTCGTTTCAAACGCACTAAAATTATTTTGTGCCAACGTATGATTTACTTGAAGAGTAGCAAATCCTTTGGACAACCAATTTTTGATGGTAAATTCGCCTCTAATATTATTTTTCCATTGGTTAGCGGGTATTAAAGGTAAACAGTCATTATTGCTTTGTTTGCCGGTAACCGATTCAAAACTACTTGTAAAATGCAACCAGTCAAATGGATGTGGATGAAAGTGAATTCCGGTTTCTCCACCAAATAAATAGGCATTGCTTTGCAAGTACGTATATACAAAATTGTCTTCTAAAAGATTTCCAGTTGGAGCAATAAAAATGTAATTGTTAATGTGATTATAAAAACCATTAACAAAAATTTCAACATGTTCGCTTTTGTATTCTAAATTTAAATCAACTTGAAAATTTTGTTCGTTTTTAAGTTCTGTATTTCCAATTTCATAGCGGTTACTACCTTCGTGAACACCATTTGAAGTTAGTTCTGATAAATTTGGAGCTCTAAAACCAGAAGCTAAATTAATTCTTGATATAAATTTTGATGTCCAATCGGTTTTATATCCCAAGGCAGCATTTAAACTTTTAAAGGTTCGGTCAATAGCTTCAAAATAACCGTCTTCTGTTAAAACCCCATGATTTTCTGTTTTTATTTTTCGTTTATCAAATCGTAATCCAGCGATGAGTGCATGTTGGTCTTTTTCATAATTAAAAGTGGCAAAAATGCCCATATCATTTGTGGTAGCATTCGGAATCAATAATGATGAACCAAAATTTTCATTGGTTTGACGCATTCCTTGAACTCCAATTATGGTTTCCGTGTTTTTTATTTTAGGGAAATAATATTTTACGTTATAATTAGCTGTTTTGAGCTTCATAGAAAGCGCAATTTCATCAGCTGCCTCAAACTCTTTTCTATTGTTGTAGCTGTAGCCCAAATCAGCCTCTAACTTAGATTCTTTGAAGTAAATTTTCTGATTCAAACTTAAAATATGATTGTCAATTTCTTGTTTTGGATATAAGGGGTTTCTGTTTCCTTCGTTAATCAATTCTTCTTCGGGCAATCCCAAATTTAAATTGTTATAATTGTATCGCAAATCAGACGAAAAATTAGAGTTTGAATAGCCTAGGCCTGTCTTAAAATCTTTTTCAATAGAACGAGTATTGATTATTTTATCACCAGAAGGAATTTTATAATCTTCATTTGTGGTGTAATTTCCTCGGGCTAACAATTTCCAATTACTTGGAGAACCTTTTACGCCAAATGAAGTTGAAGTTCCTCTTGTGTTTGAATAAATTTGTTGAACTATATTGATTTTAGTATCACCAATTGCGGCAAATTTTTCGGGATTGAAATATAAAACTCCACCAAGCGCATCCGAGCCATATAGTAATGAAGCAGGGCCTTTGATTACTTCTACACTTTCAATACCGTTAGCATTTAATCCTAAGCCGTGTTCTTCTCCAAATTGTTGATTTTCTAACCGGATACCTTGTGTGTAAACTAAAACACGGCTGCTGCTTAAGCCACGAATAACGGGCTTGCCAATTGAATTTCCTGTAGAAATATTTGAAACTCCAGCAATAGTAGTTAAGCCATCAGCTAAAGAAAAAGCTCCATTTTTTAGCATTTCTTCAGTTGTTTTATGATCTACCTTCATAACACTATGTGTTTGCACTTTGTTAAAAATAGCAGAAACTAAAACTTCATCTAAATGTTGTACTTTTTTAATTAATATAATGGATATACTAGTATCTAGATTCGTTGTATTTTGTTTGATAATTTTGTATTCATAACCCAATAGGTAGAAGGCTAATTTAAGGGGGCCTTTGGGCACATTTTTTAGTTTAAAATTCCCGTTTTCATCAGATTGTGTGTATAAATTTGTTCCAAGAATTTGAATAGTAACGTTTTCTAAATTTGATTTGTCTTCAGCTTTTATGTTACCTTTTAAATGATTTTGACCGTATGTGATTGTTGAGATAAAAATAAAAACACAAATATGTAAATATTTCATTATGATAGTTTTAAGTAATTAGGGGTTTTGCTAGGTATTAAATACAAAGCATACAAAAGAATAAGGAATTATTCTAAACAACTGATATTACATAAAACAAGGGGGTCCTCTTAAAGAGTAAAGACTTCCGCCAAAAGCAATTACATTTTCAGGAATTGAAATTAGGTGCCTTAGGGTTTGATAAAACGGTATAAATTTAAAAGTAAAAAATGCTGGAGAAAGGAAACTGGCGAAGGTGAAATCACAAACAGCACAGTGTTGTTTTTCAACAATTTTAAGGCTAATGTTTTTATTTGACTTTGAAGAATCCAGGTCAAAATCATTGTATTTAGCATGAGAAAAAACATGTAAAGATTGATAGCAAAGTGCAAAAATTAGCACCATTACTAAACCGAGGTTTACTATTGCAATTTTTTTCTTCAAGGTATTATACTAAATTATGGTCAATTAAGTATTCTGCAATTTGAATCGTGTTTGTGGCTGCTCCTTTGCGTAAGTTGTCAGCAACAATCCACATGTTTAAAGTGTTTGGTTGGCTTTCATCTCTGCGAATTCTTCCTACGAATACATCATTTTTACCTTGTGCATACAAAGGCATAGGATAGGTAAAAGTGTCTAAGTTATCTTGAACAGTAACACCATCGGTATTATGTAAAATTAAGCGAATATTGTTAACTTCAAAATCATTTTCAAATTCTACATTTACAGCCTCACTATGGCCACCAACAATAGGTACGCGAACAGCAGTTGCAGTAACAGCAATAGTTTTGTCGTTTAGTATTTTTTGGGTTTCACGAACCAATTTCATTTCTTCTTTTGTATATCCGTTTTCTTCAAAAACATCACATTGAGGAATAGCATTTCTGTGAATTTGGTATTTATAAGCCATTTCGCCTTTTATACCTGCATATTCACTTTCTAACTGCTGTACGGCTTTTACTCCAGTTCCAGTAATAGATTGATACGTAGAAACCACAATTCGTTTAATCTTATAAGCATTATGTAAGGGCGCTAACGCCAATACCATTTGAATAGTCGAGCAATTAGGATTCGCAATAATTTTATCGTCTTTTGTTAAGCTTGAAGCATTAATTTCTGGAACTATTAATTTTTTCGTTTGATCCATTCTCCAAGCCGAAGAATTGTCAATAACGGTTATTCCAGCTTCAGCAAATTTTGGGGCCCATTCTAAAGATATATCTCCACCGGCAGAAAATAAAGCAATATCTGGCCGCATGTCAATAGCTGTTTGAAGGTTTACAACCGAATAACTTTTATCTTTATATTTTACTTGTTTGCCAACAGATTTTTCTGATGCCACAGGTATTAATTCCGTAACAGGAAAATTTCTTTCATTTAATACTTGCAACATGACTTCTCCAACCATACCGGTTGCACCAACAACTGCTATTTTCATTTTAAAATAAATTTATACACACAAAAGTAATTAATTAAACAAAGAATTTTATTCGTTTTTTAATATTTAACAAAAAACTATAGAATAATTATAAATTTGCATCTAATGCAAAACGGTATCAATCAAATAATATGAAATAAAAAATGTATTTAAATAAAAAACCCTGATAATAATCAGGGTTTAAATTTTTTTAATAAATAGATTTTTTATTTTTTTAATAAATCTCTAATTTCAGCTAATAAATCCTCTTGGGATGGACCAGCTGGTGCAGCTGCTTCTGCTGCTTTTTTAGACTTGTTGTATGCTTTTACAATCATGAATAATACAAACCCTACAATAATAAGGCTAACAATAGTATTAATCCATGCTCCATAACGAATAGCATTTTCGGCAGTTACAACAACTCCTGCAGCGTCAACTACTTCTGAGCTTAAAACGGTTTTGTAGCTAGCAAAATCTAATCCACCTGCAAAATGACCAACAATTGGCATTATAACGTCGTTAACAAAACTATTAACAACTGCTCCTATTGCGCCAGCTAAAATAACTGCAACAGCAAACTCTATAACGTTTCCTGTCATAATAAAATTCTTAAATTCTTTCAACATATCTTATAAATTTTAGTTAGTTTTGATTAAAAATGAAATACTAAAATAGAAAAATTATTAAAATAAGGTTTAGTTTTTATAAAATATGCGCTTTACTCTTTGCGAAATTCCGACAAAAACCTCATAAGGAATGGTTAACGACACATCGGCTATTTCTTTTACATGTGGTTTTTCGCCAAAAATGATAACTTCATCTCCTGCAGTGCAGTTTATGTGTGTTACATCAACCATCAACATGTCCATGCAAATGTTTCCTAAAATTAAAGCTTTTTGATCATTTATTACTACGTATCCTTTTTCATTTCCCCACGCCCTTCTAATTCCATCGGCATAACCTATAGGAATTGTAGCTACTTGCATTCTGTTTTTGACCATGAATTTTCGGCTGTAGCCAATACTCTCCTTTTCTTCAACAGTTCTTATTTGCGAAATGATACTTTTTAAGGTGCTTACATTTAATAAATGTTTGTTTTCATCGTCTGAATTGCCTACGCCATATAAACCAATTCCTAGTCGAACCATCTCCATTTGATGGTCAGAATAATTAAATATTCCAGAAGTGTTTAAAATGTGTCTGCTCGGTTTGTGATTTAATACAGCAATAATATTGAGGTAAAATTGATCAAATAATTTAATTTGGTTAAGGGTAAAATCTTTAAAAGTAAAATCATCACTTGCCGCCAAGTGGGTAAATATACTTTTTACAAAAATAAAATTATTGTTTTTTAATGCTATTTTTAATTCATCGATATCCTGATTTTGAAAACCTAAGCGATGCATGCCTGTATCCATTTTTAAGTGAATAGGGTAATTAGAAATATTGCGTTGTTGAGCAATTTTTAAAAAAGCATTTAGCCCCGTAATCGAATAAATTTCGGGTTCTAAATCATATGCAATCATGGCATTAAAACTACTGTTTTCTGGATTTAGCACCATTATTGGAACTGTTATTCCAGCTTTTCGCAATTCAATTCCTTCATCAGCAAATGCAACACCTAAATAATCAACCTTATGATGTTCTAATAATTTAGCAATTTCATAACCCCCATTTCCGTATCCAAAAGCTTTGACCATTACCATTATTTTGGTTTCAGGGTTTAATTTAGATTTGTAAAAGTTGAGGTTATAGCTTATGGCATCTAAATTAATTTCTAAAACCGTTTCGTGATTTTTTTCTTCAAGAATTACTACAATTTCTTCAAAATTAAAACTACGTGCGCCTTTTATTAAAATGGTCTCATTTTCAAACGAACTCAAATTAAATTGTTGAAGAAACTCTTGTGTAGAACCAAATGAAATTATATTTGGAATATCTTTTAAATAAATTTCAATGGTATCGCCAATCGTAATTAAACGATCAATTTTATTGTTTTTAATTAATGAGGTTACTTTTTCATACAATTCGTTTAAGGGTAAACCACTTTGAAAAATATCAGAAAGTACTAAAGTCTTTTTTTGATGTAATTTTTGTTGCTCTAAAAAATCTAAAGCCATCTTTAAAGATTGATAATCAGATGAGTATGAATCATCAATCAATGAACAATTGTTTATTCCTTTTTTAACTTGTAATCGCAGTTCAATTGGATATAAATTTTTTATGCGTTCTGTAATTACAGATGTTTCATACTTTAAATACAATAAAGTGCAAATGCATGTCATTGCATTTGCTAAAGATGCTTCATCTTGAAAAGGAACTTCTGCAGCAAATGAAATGGAATTATAATGTATAGAAAGTAACGTAAAACCATTATTTAACTCGCTTTTTTTTATATAAACACTTGCGGTTTTATCAAAAAAACTCCACGTTAATGTTTTTATAGACAGTAAATTTTCTACTTTTTCATTTTTTTGAAGAATTACAATTTCACAACCTTTAAAAAGTTTAATTTTTTCTTGAATTTTTTCTGTTTCTGATGAAAACCCTTCTTCATGAGCATTTCCTAAATGAGTAAAAATTCCGATTTTTGGTTGAATTATTTTTTGAAGATTTTCCATTTCATTTGTTGTGGAAATACCTGCTTCAAAAATTGCTAAAGTATGATTTTGATTGCATTCAAAAACAGATAATGGAACACCCACTTGCGAGTTAAAACTTTTAGGACTTCTAACAACTACAAAATCTCGATTTAGTAAAAAATTTAGCCATTCTTTGACTATCGTTTTTCCATTACTTCCTGTTATGCCAATTGTTGGAATGTCAAAAAGTGTTCTGTAAAAAACCGCAGTTTCTTGTAAGGCCTTTAAGGTGTTGTTTACAACAATAAAATAAGCCTTGTTTTTTAGTTTTTCAGGAATAAATTCTACTACAAAATAACGAACGCCTTTTTCAATTAATCCTTCAATATGATTATGTCCATTATGGTTGTGCCCTTTTAAAGCAAAAAAAAGGGTTCCATTGCTGTTTTGTAGGGAACGACTATCAATAGAAATGGTATCGATAGTTAGATCGGGAAGATTTGTATTGATTTTTGCATCAACAACCGAAATTATATTTTGAATTGTTAATGTCAAGTTTCTTTATTGTCTTTGTTTTCATTTATAGCCTTAAAGTAAGCAGCTCTACTCAAAGGTTCATACTCTTCGTTTTCGCCAAGCATCACTAATTTGTCGTTTTCAGATTTTCTAAAACTAAAATTAGCTAAATTACCCGTTCGTGTACAAACCGCATGAACTTTAGTTACATATTCAGCTGTAGCCATTAAAGCAGGCATGGGTCCAAACGGATTTCCTTTAAAGTCCATGTCTAAACCAGCCACAATAACGCGAATGCCGCTATTAGCAAGGTCGTTGCAAATGGTTATAATTTCGTCGTCAAAGAATTGAGCCTCGTCAATACCTACTACGTCACAGCCTTGAGCTAAAATTCTTATGTTTTCAGCAGCGGGAACAGGTGTAGAGCGAATTTCATTTGCATCATGAGATACTACCATTTCATTGTGATAACGGGTATCTATTGCGGGCTTAAAAATTTCGACTTTTTGTTTAGCAAATTGAGCTCTTTTGAGACGCCTAATCAACTCTTCTGTTTTGCCAGAAAACATAGAGCCACAAATTACTTCTATCCAACCAAATTGTTCTTGTTGATTTACGGTGTTTTCGAGAAACATTTTGTATATTTCGAACGATTAATATTAAATTCTTTTAATTTTGTAATCTGTAACAAATTTATCAAAAAATCATCTACAACCTCTATTCTATTCTAAAAAGTTATGAAGAAAAAACTAGAAAGCGAATTAATAAGTATTGCACACCGTGTTTTAAAACTTAAAAACCGTTCAGAAACCATTGTTTTACAACAAGAAGCTCAAAAATTATATCAACAATTAACGGTTTTGAGATTTTATGAAGAAAATTTTGAAAATTTTAAACATGAAATTTCTCCTGAACAATTAGAAGAAAAAGTTGGGCTAATGTCTGCACATACTCAAGTTGAAACTTTAGAGCCTAAAGACCATACAACTCAAACGTTTCAAAATAACGACACACCTTCACCAATAGAAGAAGCCAATGAAGTGCAAGTTGTTAATTTTAAAACTTCAGAAGATAATGCACTTGAATTGCCTGATGCATCATTAGAAAATGATCTAGAAGATGCCACTGAGAGTATTAGCAATATAACAGACCAAAACATAAGTAATACCGACGAAAAAAGTGTCAATCAAATAAGCCAACTTACTTTAGAAGAATTAATAGGGGAATCATATGCAGAACCCGAATTCATTAGAGTAGAAGAAAAAAAAGATGAACTAGAGCTTTTTATAGATGAAAATGAAGCGCTAATTGAATCAAAAGAGCAGTCTTTAGCTAGTTCGCCTCAAGAACACGAAAAACAAGAGCTAAAAACAATGTCAATTAATGACAAATTAGTAAGCGGAATAAATTTTGGGCTTAACGACAGAATTGCTTTTGAAAAGAAGCTTTTTGCTGGAAGTTCAGATGATTTTAACCGTGTAATTTCTCAATTAAACACATTTGATTCATTAGATGAAGCAACTTCTTTTATCACTGACTTTGTTAAACCTGATTATAACGATTGGATAGGTCAAGAAGAATATGAAATGCGTTTTATAGAAATTATTGAAAAAAAATTCAATTAAATAGACACTTATATAATGGGAAAATTATTCCTTGTGCCCACACCCATTGGAAATCTTGAAGACATGACTTTTAGAGCTATAAAAGTTTTAAAAGAAGTTGATTTAATTTTGGCAGAAGACACACGTACTAGTGGAAAACTGATGAAGCATTACGAAATTACTACTCACATGCACAGTCATCACATGCATAACGAACACAAAACGGTTGAAAACATTATCAAACGATTAGAAGCGGGAGAAACGATTGCCTTAATTAGTGATGCAGGAACACCAGCCATTTCTGACCCAGGGTTTTTATTAACTAGGGCTTGTGTAGAAAAAAACATTGAAGTCGAATGTTTGCCTGGCGCAACTGCTTTTGTACCCGCATTAGTTAACAGCGGCTTGCCTAATGATAAGTTTGTTTTTGAAGGGTTTTTGCCCGATAAAAAAGGAAGACAAACGCGTTTTTTAGCCTTAGAAAACGAAACACGAACGATGATCTTTTATGTTTCACCCCATAAATTAAATAAAACTTTAGCCGATTTTATTCAATATTTTGGTTCAGAGAGACCTATTTCTGTTTCAAGAGAATTATCAAAATTACATGAAGAAACCAAGCGAGGATCTGCCGAAGAAGTTTTAAAATATTTTGAAGCTAAACCTGCAAAAGGAGAAATAGTTGTAATTGTTGGCGGGTTAGTAAAAACAAAAACATAGTGGCTCAAAAGAAAATTGGTGTTCTAATTTTTATTTTAATAATTAATAGTCTTATGTTCTTTGTGGTTGTTAATTATATGGCTTCCAATAATATTTAGTATTCAATGTAAAGCATGTTCAATAACTTGATAATAAATTTTAAAATTACACTATGTCAATTCATATTATAACTACAACTTGGAAAGGAAAAATGCAATTCGAATCCACCAATCCTAGTGGAGAAACCTTATTAATTAATGCGGGTGAAGAAAATCAAGGCGAAGGAGCCGGTTTAAGACCGAAAGCCTTAATGTTGTCCGCTTTAGCAGGTTGTTCAGGTTTAGATGTTGCATCCTTAATCGAAAAGATGAAACTAGAGGTAGATGATTTCAAAATTGAAACAACAGCTAGTTTAACCCAAGAGCATCCAAAGGTTTATGATCAGGTAACGCTTGAATTTCATTTCTATGGATCTAATTTAAATGAAGAACGCTTAAATAGAGCTGTAGATTTATCTGTTGAAAAATACTGTGGAGTTATGGAAATGTTCAGACAGTTTGCAAAAGTAGCAGTAAAAACAAGTTTTCATAAAATATAAAAAATGACAGTTTTAAAATTAATAAGTAAAGTAAAACAAGCTGAGGCACTTAAATTTTCAGATGTTTTAGAAATAATTGATGCCTCTTATAATTTCATGTCAACAAAATTCACAAACGGAAGTGTTACAAACGAGGCAAATTCAAATAACGGTTCTTGCAAAGTGTTTTCATTTACTAAACTAAATAAATTAAGCGCTATTGATACCTTATTTTTATTTGGAGAACATTATCACAAAGTAGTTGAAACTCCTAACGACGATGACCATCAAAACATCAGAAATTTCATCAAATTTGGTTGGGAAGGCATTCATTTTGAAAAAGATGCTCTTCAAAAAAAAAATACTTAGTTTTTGATTTAAAATAATTTATACATTTGCATTTCAATCATATACGCCATTAAAACTGAATGTTACATTCAGAATTCTAACTTCTAATTTTATTAAAATGAGATGGAACTTAAAATCTAAGCCAGAAAAACAAAAAGTTCAACAACTCCAAAAGGAACTTCAAGTAGATGAAGTTATTGCTGCATTGTTAGTTCAAAGAGGCATTAACACCTTCGAACAAGCTAAAACTTTTTTCAGACCTTCTTTAAACGATTTACATGATCCATATTTGATGAAAGATATGGATAAAGCCGTAGTTCGTATTGAAAAAGCAATCAATAACAAAGAAAATATTCTGGTTTTTGGAGATTATGATGTCGATGGAACAACCGCTGTTTCATTAGTTTCAAGTTTTTTAAAAACGTTTTATCCTAATGTTGATACCTATATTCCTGATCGATATGATGAAGGCTATGGCATTTCTTTTAAAGGAATTGATTATGCCCACGACAATCAAATTGCTTTAATTATTGCTTTAGATTGTGGTATTAAATCTATAGAGCATATTGATTATGCAAACAATAAAGGAATCGATTTTATCATTTGTGATCATCACCGACCAGGAGAAATTTTACCCAATGCAGTTGCCGTTTTAGATCCAAAACGAGATGATTGTTCGTATCCTTATGACGAATTATGTGGCTGTGGCGTTGGTTTTAAACTGATTCAAGCTTTAGGTAAAAATCGAAATCAAACCATACAAGATTTATTGCCATATTTAGATTTAGTAGCCACAGCAATTGCCGCTGATATAGTTCCAATAACAGGAGAAAATAGAGTTTTGGCAAAATTTGGATTGGAAGTAATCAATTCAAATCCACGGCCCGGAATTCAGGCTTTAATTCAAAACATAAAAAAAAACACACTTACAATAACAGATGTTGTTTTCATTGTGGCTCCAAGAATCAATGCTGCGGGAAGAATTAAACACGGAAATTATGCTGTTCAATTGTTAACTGAATTCAATTTGGTTCAAGCAACCGAATTTGCATTAGAAATTGAAGAATTTAATACGGACAGAAGAGGTTTAGATCAAAAGATAACAAAAGAGGCCTTGCTTCAAATCGAAGAAAATCATGAACAAATAGGGTTTTCAACAGTAGTTTATCAAGAAGATTGGCACAAAGGTGTTATTGGAATTGTTGCTTCACGATTGATTGAAAAATATTATCGCCCTACAATTGTTTTTACAAAAAGCGGAAATAAATTAGCAGCTTCGGCTCGCTCTGTTAAAGATTTTGATGTGTACAATGCTTTAGAATCTTGTGCCCAACATTTGGAACAATTTGGCGGGCATATGTATGCCGCTGGGATGACTTTAAAAGAAGAAAATTATCAAAATTTTAAAAAAGCCTTTGAGAAGACAGTTCAAGAAAGCATTGACCCCGATTTATTAATTCCTGAGATTTCTATTGATGCAGTAATTGATTTTTCGGATATTAATCCGAAATTTGTTCGAATTTTAAGTCAATTTGAACCGTTTGGACCATTAAATATGCAACCTTTATTTTTAACTCAAAATATTACAGATACGGGTCATGGTAAATCAATGGGAAAAGACGCAGAACATATTCGTTTGTTTCTTAAACACAAAAGTTCTGAGGGTATTGGAGCAATAGGTTTTGGATTAGGGAATAAATTAAACTTAACTCAAAATTTAAAACCATTTCAGTCTGTTTATTCAATCGATGAAAATGAATGGAATGGTAATGTTAGTTTACAATTAAGATTACGAGATTTACGAGTTGATGAATAACTAAAGAGGTAATTATAAAAATTAAGAAAAAACATAATGAGAATTCATTTTCTAATGATTCAACAGGTATATGAATAAAAAAGATCCATACGCAGCTTTGCGTTATAAAGAGTTTAATTTTTTCCTTCTTATGAGGTTTGCTATGGTTTTTGCATGGTCAATGCAATTTGTAATCATTGAATGGGAAGTTTATAGTTTAACAAAAGACCCATTGTCTTTAGGAATTATTGGTTTGATGGAAATTATACCCGCAGTTTTAATGGCATTATTTGCAGGGCATATTGTAGACCAAAGCGAAAAAAAAGCTTTATTAGTGAAATGTATTTTAGGCTTTTCAGTAATTAGTTTTGGATTGTTTTTAATTACAGTTCCAAAATTTAACGCAGAATTATCTTTAAAAACTATACTTTATACGGTTTATGCTTTAGTGTTTTTTGGAGGATTGGTTCGCGCTTTTTTAGGGCCAACCATTTTTTCTTTAATTTCTTTAATAGTTCCTAAAAAAGTATATCCAAATGCTGCAACATGGAGCAGTTCTGTTTGGCAAATGGCAGCAATGATTGGACCAGCAGTTGCAGGTTTTTCAATAAGTATTATAGGTGTTCATTGGTCTTTGTGTTTGGTTTTTGCCTTTTCAATTTTTGCCTTAATACTTTTAACTAAAATTGACAAAAAACCTATTCTAAATCCAAAAATTGGGGAGCCTATCATGAAAAGTTTAAAAGAAGGCTTAAATTTTGTGTTTACCAACAAAACAATTTTGGGAGCTATCTCATTAGACATGATTGCAGTTTTGTTTGGTGGTGCGGTAGCTTTGTTGCCAATTTTTGCTCAAGATATTTTAAAAGTTGGTTCTGAAGGGTTTGGAGTTTTGAGGGCGGCACCAGCTTTAGGCTCCTTTTTAATGATGATTTTATCGGCCTATTTTTCATTAAATAAAAAAGCAGGAATAAAATTATTAAGTGCAATTTTTATGTTTGGGGTTTGTATTATTATTTTTGGTTTGTCAGAAATATTTTGGATATCTGTTTTGGCTATGTTTTTTAGTGGTGCGTTTGACGGTGTTTCTGTTGTATTAAGAAATACCATACTTCAATTGCATACCCCCGATCACATGAGGGGGAGAGTTGCATCAGTAAATTCAATTTTTGTAGGTTCTTCAAATGAACTAGGCGCTTTTGAAAGTGGTTTAACTGCTAAATTGATGGGTGTTGTTAATGCGGTAGTTTTTGGTGGAATCATGACACTTCTTACAGTTTCCTTTACAGGATTTATTTCTCCTTCTTTTAGAAAATTAGATTTAGAAAAAGAGGTTGAAGAATTAGAAAAATCAGATTAATTTTCATATTTTTTTAACTCAAAAGTGTTTCCGTCAAAAACTCCGAATGTAAAATATCCAATCCAATCGCCAAGATTAGCATATTTTGAATTTGGTCCTACATCAATAATCATTGGTAAATGTCTGTGTCCAAAAATAAAATAATCATAATGTTTGGTCTCCAATTTTCGTTTGGCGTATAATACCAACCATTCGTTTTCTTCTCCCAAAAAAGTTACATCTTCTTTTCCTGAAATCAACTTGTTTTTAACCGATAAGTATTGGGCAAGCTTTACACCAATGTCAGGATGTAACCAACGAAACAACCCTTTAGAAAAAGAATTTGTAAACACTTTTTTCATGCGCTTATATCCTTTGTCTCCTGGGCCTTTACCATCTCCGTGGCCTATTAAAAAAGTCTTTTTGTCAAAGGTAAATTCTTTATTGTCATGATAAACAGGGATATTTAATTCTTTTTCAAAATAATCGCACATCCATAAATCATGATTTCCTACAAAAAAGTATATGGGAATACCAGAATCTCTAATTTCGGCAAGCTTGCCTAATACTCTTACAAACCCTTTGGGGACTACAGTTTTATATTCAAACCAAAAATCAAATAAATCACCTAATAAGAATATAGCCGTAGCATCTGTCTTAATTTCATCCAACCATTTCACAAATTTTTGCTCTCGCGGAAAACTTTTTTCTGAATCTGGTGCGCCAAAATGTTGATCAGACGCAAAATATATTTTTGTTTTCAAGTGTAGTTTACATTTTCATTAAGGTTAAATAGTACACAAATTTACATGTTTTTTTTGAATTTAACTTTGATCTATCTTTTCAATAATTTTAACATTATACATATTACAATATTATGTTAAAATATTACAAATATTTTACTAACTTCGAACTTTAATTAATCAAAACATCAAATAATGAAAAAAATTACTTTGTTTTTTATATTGATGTTTCTTTCCTTTACTAGTTTTGCACAACTACCAGAAGGCTTTGAGGGAACATCAGTACCAGATTTAACCTCAGATGATTGGGTTTTGCCTTCAGGTACTTGGAAAGTTTATGACAACGGAATTGGTTTAGCTCAAAATTGGGCTACAATACCTGCTCCAAACGCATGTACAGGCACACGCTCAGCATATTTAAATAGAGAAAACGTTGCTTCCGGATTAGCCGAAGACTGGCTTGTAATGCCTTTATACACGGTTCCAAATAACGGTCAGCTTCGTTTTATTACCAAACAAACACAAGCGGGCAATCAAGGAAGTGTTTATTCAATACGAATATCTACCACGTCTCAAACAGATCAAACGACATTTACTACCTTACAAACCTGGACAGAAACAGAGTTAAATGCTGTTTTTAACATTTGTGAAGAAAAAGTAGTTCAATTTCCAACGGCTAATTATAATCAAGGCGTTTATGTTGCATTTGTTATGTCAAATGATAATGGAGATCGATGGATTGTTGATGATGTTAATATAGTAGAACAGTGTTTAGACCCTACTACTCAAACGGCAACAAATGCAACGCTTTCTTCGTCAGATTTAGGATGGGACAACCCCAGTGGAGCTTCTTCATGGGAAGTAGAGGTTGTTGCAACAGCTGCTGCCCCAACAGGTTCAGGAATTGTAACGGGCAATAACCCTTATACCGCAACTGGTTTAACACCAGGAACCTGTTATGATTTTTATGTAAGAGCTTTATGTACCAGTGGAACAAATAGTGAATGGATTGGTCCATTTAATTTTTGCACGGTATCTTTAGGAGAAACATGTGGGGCCTCAATAGCGGTTCCAAGTTTACCCTATACCACAACAGATAACACTTCGGGCTATGGTGATGATTATGCAGGCAGCCCTGGAGCAACAGGTTGTGGCACTACAGGAACCTATTTAAATGGCGACGATGTTTTTTATTCGTTTACAGCTACCACTGCAAATTCAGTAACCATTACATCACAAACTAATTCAACATGGTCAGGCATCTTTGTATACAACAGTTGTGCCAACATAGGGGTTAGTTGTGTTGCAGGAAGTACGGCAGGTAATGGAAACACTACGGCAGATTCGGTAACCTTTACACCAACAATAGGTCAAACGTATTACATCGTAATATCTACATGGGCTACACCACAGAGTGTTCCCTATACTTTAACAATCATAGAAAACACATGTACCAACATGGCAGCAACCTTTGCGGTTGTTTCTAACTGTACCAGTGTAACAGATCCCGACACCTTTTTTGTAACAGCAAACGTCACAAATATAGGTTCAGCAACATCGATATCAGGCACAAGTACACCAGCATCACCAACGGCAGTTCCGGCAATAACAGCAGCAGGAATAATGCAGTTTGGTCCTTTTGCAAACGGCACAAACGTGACGGTTAATTTACAAAACGAACAAGATGCAAACTGTTTTAAAAACAGTACAGCATTGACCCAAGGGTTTTGTCCGGCAACAAATAATTTATGTGATGGATCCATCCCTGTTACTTGTGGCAGTACCATTACTCAAACAACAGTTGGCGCAACAGCCACTGGAGCTCCAACAGGCACTTGTGGAACCACCGGAGGATCAGGAGGTTTATGGTATAGTTTTGCTGGAACAGGAGATGTTGTAACATTTTCTTTATGTGGATCATCATTTGACACAAAAATACAGGTTGTTACAGGATCATGCGGTGCATTTACTTGTGTAACCGGTAATGATGATTCATGTGGATTGCAATCGGAAGTTCAAGTAGTAACAGTGCCCGGAACATTATACTATATTTATGTATATGGTTATGGTAGCGCTCAAGGAGTGTTTACATTAAATACAACCTGTGTAACACCCCCCCCACCCCCAGTAAACGACAATTGTGATACCGCTACAAACGTAACGGTAAATGTTGATGGTTCATGTACGCTTCTTTCTCCCGGAACGGTTGCAGGAGCTACAGCTACAGCACAAGCAAATGCATGTTTAGGAACAGCAGATGATGATGTTTGGTTTACATTTACAGCAACACAAGCAACACATACTATTACGATACAAGATATAGCAGGTTCAACTTTAGATTTAAACCATGCCGTTTATACATCAGCAAGTGCTACAGACCCTTGTGGATCACTAACCCAAATAGTGTGTAGTAACCCTAACTTTAGTGTTCCAGGTGGTTTAGTTGCTGGAGAAGTTTATTACATTCGTGTTTATAGCGCAACAGCTGTTCCATTACAAACAACAACGTTTAATGTTTGTGTAAGTGTACCACCACCACCCCCATCAAACGACAGTTGTGCGACTCCTTTAATAGCCCCAGTAAATTCATCCATAATTTGTGCCTTAACAATTCCTGGCACCATTTCAAGTGCAACAGCATCTCCAGAGCCAAATACGTGTGGAGGTACTGATGATGATGATGTTTGGTTTCAGTTTACAGCTACAGCAAATACGCATAATATAAATTTAACCAATATTATAGGTACAACTACAGATCTTGCGTTTGCAACCTATTCAGGAGCAGATTGTTCTTCATTAACACAAATTAATTGCCAATTAAATAACAGTGGAATTGTAGGTGGTTTAACAATTGGAGAGTCTTATTATATTAGAGTATATTCTCAACCTGCAACTACAGGTCTTTTTGCTGATTTTGAATTGTGTATCACAACACCTGTTCAGTGTGACAGCGCTCAACCTGCTTGTGGTGATGCCCAAGTATATGTAAACCAAACAGGTCTTGCTAGTTATGGTACTATAGGATGTTTATTTACAACTCCAAACCCATTTTGGTTTCAATTTGAAATTGAAACAACTGGACCAATAACGTTTACCTTATCACAATCCTCTCCAGGAGGAAATTCTGATGTTGATTTTATTTTATGGGGCCCTTTTACTACCGCAGAAATGAACACAACTGCTTGTAATAATTTATTTGATTACCCTGACGGAAATACAACAATACCAAATAATATAATTGACTGTAGTTATTCAGCTGCAGCTACAGAGTTTGTTGACATACCAAATGCAATTGCAGGCGAGCATTATTTATTATTAGTAACAAATTACGGTAACTCTCAAGGTACTTTTACATTGCCACAAACATCAGGAACAGGAGCAGCTTCTTGTTGTTCGGTTGTTTTAGGAGATGATATTATTCTTTGTGATGAAACTTCATATACCATTAACGCAACGATCAGCAGTCAAGACTCTGTTAGTTGGTTTAAAGATTCTGTTCTTATACCAGGCCAAATTACCGACCAATTAATTGTTACGGAAACGGGGGTTTATAAATGTGAAATAACATGTGGTCAAATCACAAAATCAGATGAAATTTCAGTAACGTTTAGCAATTCACCCCAATTTACTATAACACCTGACTTCAACATTTGTGAAAACGCTACGGGAACAATTTTGATAACGCCAATAGATTTTATTGATTCTGATGTGACTTACAGTTGGACATTAGACA
>NZ_CAWUTS010000085.1:0-35890 GCF_963925415.1 uncultured Flavobacterium sp.
AGCAAGTAGAGTGTGATTTATTAAATGCATAACTGGCAAAGGCTTCCCAGTCTTTCCATATTTTTTCTAAAACTATAGGGTCATGTCCTTTTGCAGATGCCTGTTCCACAAATTTGGGTTTCATTTTATCCAGAACCTCTTTTTGTTTTTTACCCATAGCTTTTCTCAAAACATCGGCCTCACCTTTTGTAAAATTAGCCAAAGATTGTGACAAAAGCATCACTTGCTCTTGATAAACTGTAATGCCATAGGTTTCGCCAAGATATTCTTCACAAGCTTCTAAATCATAAACAATAGGTTCTTCTCCGTTTTTTCTTTTAACAAAAGAGGGAATATACTCTAATGGACCAGGTCGATATAAAGCGTTCATGGCGATTAAATCTCCAAAAACTGTGGGCTTTAAATCTTTTAAATATTTTTGCATTCCTGCAGATTCGTATTGAAATATTCCAACGGTTTCTCCTCTTTGAAATAATTCATATGTTTTTTCATCGTCTATAGGAAACTCATCTGGATCGAGTTGAATATTATTTCTATATTTTACTAATTTTACCGTGTCTTTTATTAAGGTTAAAGTCTTTAAACCTAGGAAATCCATTTTTAACAATCCAGCACTTTCTGCAACTGAGTTGTCAAATTGGGTTACATACAAGTCAGAATCTTTGGCTGTTGTAACTGGTACATAATTGGTAATGTCGGACGGGGTGATGATTACACCACAGGCATGAATACCTGTGTTTCTTAACGATCCTTCTAGCACTTTTGCTTGTTGAATAGTTTCCCCTGCCAAGTTGCCATCTTTTGCAATTGCAATTAATTCTTTTATTTTTTCAAAATCATCAGATCGAACGGCTTTTCTTATTACATCTTCTTTTTCTGAAATCAAGCGTGATAAATTCCATTTTGAAGGCATTAAACCTGGAATTAATTTGGCAATTCTGTCGGCTTCAAATAAAGGCAAATCTAACACACGAGCTGTATCGCGAATGGCAGATTTTGTTGCCATTTTTCCATATGTGATGATTTGTGCTACCTGATTTTTTCCGTACTTATTAATTACATAATCCATAACACGACCTCGACCCTCATCATCAAAATCAATATCAATATCGGGCATAGATACTCGATCAGGATTTAAAAAACGCTCAAAAAGTAAATTATATTTAATAGGATCAATATTTGTAATTCTTAAGCAATAAGCAACTACAGAACCCGCTGCAGATCCTCGACCAGGGCCAACCGAAACGTCCATTTTTCGGGCTTCTGCAATTAAATCTTGGACAATTAAAAAATAACCTGGATAACCTGAATTTGAAATGGTAAGCAATTCAAAATCAATTCGTTCTTGCAAATCTGGAGTTAGATCCCCGTATCTTTTTTTGGCACCTTCTAAAGCAAGATGTTTTAAATATGCGTTTTCACCTCTAACGCCTCCATCTGCCTCATCTTCTGTTCTAATAAATTCGTGAGGTATATCGTATTTTGGAAGCAATACGTCTCTGTAAAGAGAGTACGTTTCTACTTTATCAACGATTTCCTTAATGTTGATAATTGCTTCAGGCAAGTCTTGGAAGAGATTTTTCATGTCATCTTCCGACTTAAAGTAATATTCTTTATTGGGCAACCCGTAGCGATATCCGCGACCGCGGCCTATGGGTGTTGCCTGTTTTTCACCTTCTTTTACACACAATAAAATATCATGAGCATTAGCGTCTTCTTTGTTTATATAATATGTATTGTTTGTTGCAATAAGTTTTATTTTATGCTTTTGAGCAAATTCAACTAAGGTTTTGTTTACTCTATTTTCATCATCTTGATTATGGCGCATTATTTCAAGATAAAAATCTGTTCCAAATTGATTTTTCCACCAAATTAGAGCTTCTTCAGCTTGATTTTCTCCTACGTTTAAAATTTTACTCGGAATTTCTCCATATAAATTTCCAGACAAAACCATAAGATCTTCTTTGTATTGTTCTACTATTTTTTTATCAATTCTAGGAACATAATAAAACCCTTCTGTGTAAGCTATAGAAGACATTTTGGCTAAATTATGATAGCCTTTTTTGTTTTTAGCCAATAAAACTACTTGATAGCCATTGTCTTTTTTAGTTTTATCTAAATAATTGTCACAAATATTAAATTCACATCCTACTATAGGTGTTATTTCTGTTTCGTCAAAATCTTCTCCATTTTCTAAAGCCGTTTCTTTTTTAATCTTTAAGTATTTATTGTGATTCATTACTTCACTAACAAAAAGAAAAGCGCCCATCATGTTTCCGGTATCGGTCATTGCAACTGCGCTCATCTTGTTTTTTGCAGCAGCAGCAACTAAATTAGGTATTGCAATGGTAGATTGTAAAACTGAAAATTGTGTGTGATTATGTAAATGAGTATATTTTGCTTCTTTTAAATCTTTTTTAATTGAATGAGAAACTGGTGCTTGGTTACTTTGCAGTTCTGTTAGTTGAAGCTGTTTTCTAATTTGCTCTGAAGCTTCTTTTAAATTGACATGTTTTATTCCTATGAGTTTAATTTCTCCTAGGTTATGCTCTTTAAATTTATGGTAATAGTCAGCTGCTACGTCTAATTCTTCTTTTGCAAATGATTGCCTTTTGATTAATTCAAAAAAACATCGTGTTGTTGCTTCTACATCGGCAGTTGCATTATGAGCTTCAGCAAAGGGTTGGTTAAATAAATATTGATGTAATTCGGTTAAAGTAGGCAATTTAAATCTTCCGCCTCTACCCCCTGGTAATTTTAATAAAGAAGCTGTAATTTCTGTACAAGTGTCTAAAACTGGTTTTTTTGAAAGGTCAGAGCCTATATTCATTCTATGATATTCGCAGCCTAAAATATTTACATCAAATCCTACATTTTGACCAACAATATATTTGGCTTTAGAAAGCGCTACATTAAATTTTTCTAATACTTCTGTCAAATTTACTCCTTCTTTTTGAGCTAATTCTGTAGATATACCATGTATTAGCTCTGCATCATAAGGAATATTGAATCCATCAGGTTGAATCAAATAATCATGACGCTCCAATAAATTGCCCATTTCATCATGCAATTGCCAAGCAATTTGAATACATCGTGGCCAATTTTCTGTGTTTGTAATTGGTGCGGTCCAGCTTTTTGGCAGTCCAGTAGTTTCAGTATCAAAAATTAAATACATTATATTGAAGAATGTTTATTGAGGGTTATTGATTTTAGAATAATAAAATCTATACTTCAAAAATAGTATTTATGATATTAGAAATCAATTTTAGTTATTAACAATAAATTAAAAAACCACGCAAAATAGGTGGTTTTTTAATTTATTGTTGTGAATTTATTGTACGGGAATATTGTAAATAACTCCATAAGTAAATACAGCTTCCATTCCTTCTAAATTTACGCCTCTAAGTGTAAATTTACCTGACAACTTACCTGTTTCGCTCGGACTTTCTGTTATTTGTAATGCTCCTCCACCAAAATTTACACCTGTTGTGTATGATTCTGTTGAACCATTTAGTGTTATTTTATAGCTAGCCAAATTAGATGCGTCTATTCCAAATGTATGGGTTCCAATATCTGACGACAAAATTTCAAATTTAACAACCTCATAATTTGTAGTTGCTTCTACAATCATTGAACCGTCAGTGTTTATTGTTACTTTTGCATCATTTGCCCTCCAAGTTTCGCCATCTTTAATTCCTTGAAAAGATGGGTCATTAAAAGCAGCATCGTCTGTACATGAAAAAAACGTAAACAATATTAATGCAGCTGTAATTAGTTTTATCATTATTTTATTTTGTGAGTGGTTTAAATATATCAACACACAAATTTAAAATTTTGTATTAAAAAAACGAATAAAAAATGATAATTTTTAAAATATAAATTTAGTTCGTTAAAATTTTATATATTTGCACCCTTAATTAACAGAGGTCGAGAACCTCACAATTTAATCACAAGATTATGTCTGTAAAAATTAGATTACAAAGACACGGTAAAAAAGGGAAACCTTTTTACTGGATCGTAGCAGCTGATGCTAGATCAAAAAGAGATGGTAAATTCTTAGAGAAAATCGGAACTTACAATCCAACTGTAAATCCTGCAATCATTGATTTGAATGTAGATGCAGCTGTTCAATGGTTACACAATGGTGCACAACCAACTGATACTGCAAGAGCAATTTTATCTTATAAAGGTGCTTTATTAAAACATCATTTAGATGGTGGGGTTCGTAAAGGTGCTTTAACCCAAGATCAAGCTGATGTAAAATTAGCTGCTTGGTTAGGTGAAAAATCTGGTACAGTTGATGCTAAAAAAGATGGTTTATCAAAAGCGAAAGAAGATGCAAAAGCGAAAGCTTTTAAATTAGAACAAGAAGCTAATGAAAAACGCGCTAAAGCTGCTGCTGATGCTTTAAAACCAGAAGAAGTTGAAGTTGAAGAAGCTCCTGCTGCTGAAGTTGAAGCTGAAGAAGCTGCTGAAGTTGAAGTTGAAGTTGAAGAAACTCCTGCTGCTGAAGAAAACAACGAAGAAACAAAAGCTTAATCTTGTGCGATAATGCAAAAAGAAGAATGTTTCTATTTAGGCAAAATCGCAAAGAAATTTAGTTTTAAAGGTGAAGTTTTAATCTATTTAGATACTGACGAGCCTTATTTGTATGAAAATTTGGAATCAGTTTTTGTGGAATTACACAAAAACTTGGTTCCATTTTTTATTTTAAAATCAGCCATTCACAAAAATCATTTCTTGCGTGTTCGTTTTGAAGATTTAAATTCAGAAGAAGAAGCAGATGAAATCATGAATTGCGAAATTTACTTACCCCTTTCGATGCTTCCTAAATTAGAAGGCAATAAGTTTTACTATCATGAAATTATAAATTTTGTAGTCGAAGATCTTCGTTTAGGTCCTATCGGAAAAGTAAAAATAGTCAACGACTCTAACCATCAACCTTTACTAGAAGTGTTAAATGGAGACGTAGAAATTTTAGTTCCATTGATTGATTCTTTTATTATAGAAGTCGACAGAAAAAATAAAATTTTTAAAATGGATATTCCAGAAGGAATTGTAGAATTGAATCTTTAATATGTTTTCTTTTTATAAACTATAAAATAAAATTATTTTGTTTCAATTCAAACAATTTACTATAGAACAAGATCGTTGTGCCATGAAAGTGGGAACAGATGGTGTTTTGCTTGGTGCTTGGACTCCAATTGCTGTGGATACAAATTCAATTTTAGATATTGGTTCTGGAACAGGATTAATTGCTTTAATGTTAGCTCAAAGAAGTAATGCCAACCAAATTGACGCTGTTGAAATTGACGAAGAAGCTTATGAACAATGTGTAGAAAATTTTGAAAACTCTCCATGGAGTGATCGCTTATTTTGTTTTCATGCAGCTTTAGATGAACTAGTTGAAGACCCAGAAGACGAATATGATGTTATTATTTCGAATCCTCCTTTTTACTCCGAAGATTTTAAAACGGATGATGCTCAAAGAGATTTAGCACGTTTTCAAGATGCTTTGCCTTTTGAGGGTTTAATTGAAGCTGCAGATTTATTATTATCTGAAAACGGCCTTTTTGCAGTAATTATTCCGTTTAAAGAAGAAGAACGATTCATTGATTTATGTGCCAAATTTGAACTTTATCCCGTAAAAGTGACTCGTGTAAAAGGCGCACACAAAACTCCAATTGTTAGAAGCTTAATGGCTTTTAAGCGTTATGAATTAGCTGTTTTAGAAGCAGATGAATTGGTTGTTGAAATTAATCGTCATGAATATACAGATGATTATATTAATTTGACTAAGGATTTTTATTTGAAGATGTAGTTTGTGATTATCTACTAAAAACATCTCTAAATTGATATAACAATCGTTCTATCAAACGCAAATGCCCTAGCCCAGATGGAAACGGCATCCTTTTTCTTTTTTTTTTTAAGAAAAAGATATAGTGGACAGCTGGAAAAAGCTTCTGGAAAAAAAAATAACATTTATTATTTATTTTGTTAAATATCTTTGAGTAAATTTGCAAAGGATTTGTAAAGAAAATTTTCGAATTTTCAGATAAACGATTTTTAGATAAAAAACACAAAAGATATGAAACCAGATTTATTTCAAGCACCTGATTACTATAACTTAGACGATTTATTAACCGAAGAGCACAAACTGGTTCGTGATTCTGCTCGTGCATGGGTTAAAAAAGAAGTTTCGCCAATCATTGAAGATTATGCGCAACGTGCCGAATTTCCTACACAAATTATAAAAGGTTTGGGTGAAATTGGTGGTTTTGGCCCTTATATTCCAGAAGAATATGGTGGAGCTGGTTTAGACCAAATATCCTATGGCTTAATCATGCAAGAAATTGAAAGAGGTGACTCTGGTGTTCGTTCCACGTCATCGGTACAATCTTCATTGGTAATGTATCCCATTTGGAAATACGGAAACGAAGAACAACGCATGAAGTATTTACCCAAATTAGCTACCGGAGAGTTCATGGGCTGCTTTGGTTTAACTGAACCTGACCATGGTTCAAACCCAAGCGGAATGACTACTAATTTTAAAGACATGGGCGACCATTATCTTTTAAATGGTGCAAAAATGTGGATATCCAATGCTCCTTTTGCAGATATTGCTGTTGTTTGGGCAAAAAACGAAGAAGGTAGAATTCACGGTTTAATTGTTGAACGTGGTATGGAAGGGTTTTCAACTCCAGAAACACACAACAAATGGTCGCTACGTGCTTCTTCAACAGGTGAGCTTATATTTGATAATGTAAAAGTGCCAAAAGAAAACTTGTTGCCCAACAAGTCGGGTTTAGGTGCGCCATTAGGCTGTTTAGATTCGGCTCGTTATGGAATTGCTTGGGGTGCTATTGGTGCTGCTATGGATTGTTATGACACTGCTTTGCGTTATGCAAAAGAACGCATCCAATTTGACAAACCAATTGCTGGAACACAGTTACAACAAAAAAAATTAGCCGAAATGATTACCGAAATCACAAAAGCGCAATTGTTAACTTGGAGATTAGGAGTTCTTAAAAATGAAGGAAGAGCAACAACAGCTCAAATTTCTATGGCTAAAAGAAACAATGTGGATATGGCAATTCATATTGCACGTGAAGCAAGACAAATTTTAGGCGGAATGGGCATAACAGGTGAATACTCTATTATGCGTCACAGTATGAATTTGGAATCGGTAATTACGTATGAAGGAACTCACGATATCCATTTATTAATTACAGGAATGGACATTACAGGAATTCCTGCTTTTAAATAAAAAAGCAAAATTTTAATTAAACAATAAATAAATTCTATACAAAATGCTTCTTATTCTCGAGAAGCATTTTTATTTTTGCATGAAATATAAGTTTCTCCATATGAATACAAATTCTATTAATACCCTTATTTCTTCTTATAAAACAGAATTACTGACTCATTCGCTATATAATAATGTAAAAACTATTGAAGATTTACATCATTTTTTAGAAAATCATGTTTTTGCTGTGTGGGATTTTATGTCTTTATTAAAAGCCCTTCAAAATAAATTGACATGTACTACAACACCATGGATGCCAATAGGAAATCCAGAGATTCGTTATTTAATTAATGAAATTGTAGTGGCTGAAGAAACAGATTTAACCTTAGACGGTAAACGTCAAAGTCATTTTGATATGTATGTAGATGCCATGAAACAATGTGGTGCTAATACAACCTTAATTCTTAGTTTTTTAGACAACGTTGAAAATACTAAAAACATAGATGTATCTATTAAACAAAGTAATTTACATCCCAACATAAAAGCTTTTTTAGATTTTACTTTTAGAGTAATTGAACAAGGAAAACCTCACGAAATTGCTGCTGCATTTACTTTTGGAAGAGAAGATTTGATTCCGAATATGTTTACTGAAATTTTAAAGAATTTTCAAAAGAATTTTCCAGAAACTGATTTGTCAAAACTGATATATTATTTTGAAAGACATATAGAAATTGATGCAGATGAACATGGCCCTATGGCGATGAAGATGGTTGATGAGCTTTGTAGTAGTGATGAAAAAAAATGGAAAGATGTTGAATTAATATCCATTGAAGCGTTAGAAAAGAGAATAGGCTTATGGAATGCCATTGAGGAAATAATTCTTAAAAAAGAAGTTTTAGTTTAACAATGCAATAAACAAAATTATTATTGTTCTGGTGCAATTTCAAGTGCTAAACCATCAAGTTCTTCAGTAATATGAATTTGACAACCTAATCTGCTGTTTTCTTTTACATGATATGCATCTGAAAGCATTGCTTCTTCATCATCATTTCGTTTTGATTTCAGTACGTTGTTTAAAGCATAACATTGACAAGAGGCACACATGGCCATTCCGCCACAAATTCCAATTGTTCCTTCTTCTGCTAATTCATAAGAACGAATAAGTTCCATAACATTCATATTCATGTCTGTAGGAGCAAGGATTTGGTGTTCTACACCTTTTCTATCGGTAATTTTTATGGTTATATCCGTCATTATTCAATAGATTTTACAACCGCTTTTTCTGCTTCTTTCCTTGTTCCGTCAAAACCATTTACACCAGAAACGGTTGTGTATTTTAATACATAACGTTTTCCTGGATTAATTCTGTTATACACGCTTTGACACATTAATGTTGCTTCATGAAAACCACAAAGTATTAACTTTAACTTTCCGGGATATGTGTTCACATCGCCAATAGCATAAATGCCTTCAATATTAGTTTGATAATCTAAAGCATTGTTAACTTTTATAGCATTATTTTCAATTTCTAATCCCCAACTTGCTATTGCGCCTAACTTAGGTGTTAATCCAAAAAGGGGTATAAAATAATCAGTTTCTACATTCATTCGAGCACCGTTAATTTCTACATCAATCGACTCTATTCGCTCACTACCTTTAAAACCAACAACTTCTGCTGGAGTTATTAATTTTATTTTACCTATATTTTTTAATTCCTGAACTTTTTCAACAGAATCTAAGGCTCCCCTAAATTCGTTTCTTCTGTGAATTAATGTTACTGAGTTTGCAACTTTGGACAGAAAAATACTCCAATCTAAAGCCGAATCTCCACCTCCTGCAATGACAACATTTTTATTTCGATATTTTTCGGGATCTTTTACAAAATAGTCAATTCCTCTATCGTTTTGCTCATAAAAATCTACATCTTTTAATAAAGGTTTTCTTGGTTCAAAAGTTCCTAGGCCCCCAGCAATTGCAATTGCTTTTGCTTTATGAACTGTTCCTACATTAGTGGTTACAATAAAGGTTTCGTCTTCTAATTTTTCAATGGTATGGGCTGTTTCTCCAAGAGTAAAACCAGGTTGAAACTGTTTAATTTGTTCCATTAAATTGGCAACTAAATCTCCTGCTAAAACTTCTGGATAACCCGGAATGTCAAATATGGGTTTTTTTGGATATAATTCTGATAATTGACCACCAGGTTGAGGCAAAGCGTCAATAAGATGGCATTTTAATTGTAATAATCCTGCTTCAAAAACAGTAAAAAGGCCTGTTGGTCCTGCCCCAATTATTAGTATATCTGTTTCTATCATTTTATTATGAAATGTTGCAATACAACAATTTTACATTTAATTATATGAAAGGCTAAGATTAGTCTGTTATTATACAACATTACTTATAGCCTGTTATTCTTTTTTGGTTGCGCAAGGGCTCGCATCAACATTCTTTTATGCTGTTTAGAGAACAAAAGATATAGTAAAAAAACAGGCCCGAGTAGGAACGCCAACAAATTAAGTTACGTTTTCTACCGTTTCTATTTGTGGGACATTCTTTTTTATGGTAGATTCTACTCCCGCTTTCATTGTGCTCTGATTGATGTTGCAGCTGTTACAAGCACCTTCTAAACGAACCTTTACGTGTTTACCATCAAGTATATCAATTAAGCTAATGTTTCCTCCATCTGAAATTAAAAAAGGGCGTATTTCATCTAGCGCCTCTTCTACCTTCATTTTTAGTTCTAGTGTGTTCATATTATTTTCCTTTTACAGCAGAACAACCTGCCATTGTTGTTATTTTTATGGCTTCTGTAGGTGCTAAATTTTCATTTCTATTTATGGTTTCTTGAACTACATTTCTTGTAATTTCTTCAAATATACCTTCTAAAACCGTACCTGTTTGCAATGCAGCTGGGCGACCATAATCTCCTGCTTCACGAATGCTTTGTACCAATGGAACTTCACCTAATAAAGGTACGCTTAAATCAATCGCAAGATTTTTAGCACCTTCTTTTCCAAAGATATAGTATTTATTGTCGGGTAACTCTTCAGGTGTAAAATAGGCCATGTTTTCAATAATTCCTAGAACGGGAACCTTAATAGCATCTGACATAAACATAGATACTGCTTTTTTAGCATCTGCCAAAGCTACAGCTTGAGGAGTGCTAACAATAACTGCGCCCGTAATAGGCAATGATTGCATTATGGATAAGTGAATATCGCCTGTTCCTGGAGGCAAATCGATTAACATGAAGTCTAATACTCCCCAATGTGCATCAAAAATCATTTGATTTAATGCTTTTGCAGCCATAGGACCTCTCCAAACTACTGCTTGATCTGGTTTTGTAAAAAAACCTATAGAAAGCATTTCTACTCCATAACTTTTAACAGGTTCCATTTTTGATTTTCCTGCTACTTCAATTGAATTGGGTTTTGATGTTTCTACATCAAACATAATTGGCATTGAGGGGCCATAAATATCGGCATCAAGAACACCAACTTTAAATCCCATTTTTGCTAAAGTAACGGCTAAATTTGCTGTAATAGTTGATTTACCAACTCCACCTTTCCCCGATGCTACAGCAATAATATTACTTATGCCGGGTATTTGTTTTCCTTTAATTAAATTTGGATTATCTGGCTTTTGAGGGGCCTCTACCTTTATATTTACTTTTATTTTTGCCTTTTCATATACTTTTTCATGAATCACCTTTATGATGTCTACTTCGGCTCTTTTTTTTATATGTAATGCGGGTGTTGACAAAAGTACATCTACTACAACTTCATCTCCAAAAGTAACAACATTCTGAATAGCACCACTTTCTACCATGTTTTTTCCTTCACCAGCTACTGAAATGGTTTCTAATGCTTTGAAAATATCTTTTCTATCTAATTTCATTTTTATTTAAACTCAATATGAATTGCAAAGATAGTTTGAAATAGTGGAAAGTCAAAAGCAGATAAGCGAAAGTTTTTTATGGTTTTATAAGTAGAATTTATCGCGTTTTTTTTACATTTTTAAATTTAACCGTTAATTATCGGTTCCCAAAAATGGGCTTTAAAGTCTACGATTTGATTTTCTACAACTTCAACTCCTTCTGATTCAAGCAATTGCTGCATAAGATTTGTACCGTCAAAATGATGTTTTCCTGAAAGTAATCCCACTCTATTAACAACTCTATGCGCAGGAACATCTTCCATCTTGTGTGAAGCATTCATTGCCCAACCTACCATTCGCGCAGAACGGGTTGCACCAAGTGCTTTTGCAATTGCTCCATAAGAAGTTACTTTTCCATAAGGAATTTGACGCGCTATTGTATAAACGCGCTGAAAAAAATTATCGTTAGTTGGTTTTGTTTTTTGCAAAATTAAGATGCTAAAAATAAATTGTATAGTGAGCCTAAAGCAACTAAACCAGTTATAGCGGCTATTAAAAAATTAATATTATTAGTTACAAATCTTACTTTATGTTCTATTTTTTTGAATAAAACAGCATACATATAAAATACACTATATGTTCCTAAAGCAGCGGCCAATGAAAAAATCAAAATGTGTAATACATCAAAATTAAATTGGTTTTTAGAGGCTAAGGTTAAACTAATTAATGCATAAAATGGAAATGCTAGCATGTTTAAAGATGATAAAGCGAAGCCAAAGACAAATCTATTTTTTTTATTTTTTATTTTAGCAGCAACTTTTGTGTGTGTTTTGTTTTTTGCTTTTATTCCTAAAAAGATAAAGATAAAGGTTAAAACAATAAAAATTAAAGTGCCTACTTTTTTTAAATTTTGATTAAATACAGGGTTTGAATCTAAAAATTTTGCAAAAAAAACACCCAAAAAGCATTGAAAAAAAATAACTACCACAGCACCAAATGAAAACCATAACGCTTCTTTTCTGTTTTCTTTTAAGCTTATTTTTGCTATAGTCATATTTAACATGCCTGGAGGCAAAATACCTAATGCTGCAATTAAAAAACCTGAAATAAAAGTTGTGAATAATTCCATTTATTTTGTAATTTTTAAACTAAAACATACCATTATTTAATTCTAAACTTTATATATGTGATTGCTTTATTTTTTTCTAAATATTGATTTTCATAAAAAGTTTGAATGTTAGTTACTTCTTTTGGAGCCCCATCATTTACATAAATATCATGATTGGCATATATTACTTCATGACCCTCACCATGCAACAAACCTAAAGTATAACCGTGCATAAACTCGCTATCTGTTTTTAAATTCATGATACCCGCCTCTTTTAATATTCTTTTGTATCGTTGTAAAAATTCGGCATTGGTCATTCTGTGTTTTGTACGCTTGTATTTAATTTGAGGATCAGGAAATGTTATCCAAATTTCGTCTACCTCTTTTTCAGCAAAACAATTTTCAATTAATTCAATTTGTGTTCTTAAAAAGGCTACATTTTTCATGCCTTCATCAACTGCTGTTTTTGCTCCGCGCCAAAAACGAGCGCCTTTAATATCGATACCCACAAAATTTTTATTAGGACTCAATTTAGCTAAACCTACAGAATATTCTCCTTTACCACATCCCAATTCCAAAACTAAAGGATTGTTATTTTTAAAAAAATCACTATTCCATTTTCCTTTTAATGAAAATTCATTTGATGTAACTTCTTCACGTGTTGGTTGAAAAACATTGTCAAAAGATTCGTTTTCTTTAAAGCGCTTTAATTTATTCTTACTTCCCACTGCATTTATTTTTTTGCAAAATTAAGAAAAATAAAGTTTTGATAATGTTTATATAACTTTATTTAAATGAAAAATAATTCATTTTGTAAAAAAATTAATTTTGAAGAAACGAAACATAGAGCTGGTTGTAATTTCAGACGTTCATCTTGGTACTTATGGATGTCATGCTAAAGAATTATTACACTATTTATCTTCTATAAACCCGAAAACCCTAATTCTCAATGGCGATATCGTTGATATTTGGCAATTTAGAAAATCATATTTTCCTAAAAGTCATTTAAAAGTTATTAAAAAAATAATTTCATTAAGTGCAAAAGGAACAATGGTTTATTACATAACAGGAAACCACGATGAATTTTTGCGAAAATTTACTGATTTACACTTAGGTAACCTTAACTTAATAGATAAGTTAATTTTAGAGTTAGATGGAAAAAAAGCCTGGATATTTCATGGAGATGTATTTGACGCGTCAATTACACATGCAAAATGGCTTGCAAAGTTAGGCGGCTGGGGTTATGATATGTTAATTTTGATTAATCGTTTGATTAATTGGACTTTAGCACAAGTTAAAAAAGAACCTTACTCGTTGTCAAAAAAAATAAAGAGTAATGTAAAATCTGCTGTAAAATTTATTTCAAATTTTGAAAACATTTGTATTGAATTAGCCATTGAAAACAAGTATGATTATGTTATTTGTGGACACATTCATGAGCCTAAAATGGAACACATAACTAACGCCAAAGGGAAAACATTGTATCTGAATTCTGGGGACTGGATTGAAAACCTAACGGCACTAGAATACAACAAAAAAAAATGGAAAATATATAAACATGAATCGGATCAAATTGAGGCTGAAGAAGAAGATTTTGAAAAAGAAAACCTTTTAGCAATGCATTTTATTGAAGTTTTAAAAACACAATAATACAAAAAATCACTATGAAAAAAATATTAGTTGCCCCTTTAAACTGGGGATTAGGCCATGCTACAAGATGCATTCCTATTATAAAAGGGTTGATCGAAAATGGTTTTGAACCCATAATAGCGTCTGATGGCGTAGCGTTAGAGTTGCTTAAAAAAGAATTTCCTGCTCTCGTTTATTTTGAATTGCCCTCTTATAATATTCAATATGCAGAAAATGGAAAAAATTTTAAATGGAAAATGATTGCTCAAATTCCTAAAATAATTTCTGCCGTTAGAAACGAGGAAAAAAAAATTGATTCAATTTTAGAAAAACATCAAATTGATGGAATTATTTCAGACAATCGTTTGGGCGTATTTTCAAAAAAAGTTCCTTGTGTTTTTATTACCCATCAATTAAATGTTTTAACAGGAAGCAGCTCTTATTTTACTACAAAATTGCATAAAAAATATATTCTTAAATTTCAACAATGCTGGGTGCCCGATCTGGAAGGGCATAATAATTTAACGGGTAAATTAGGTCATCAATCTGACCAAATAAAAAATGTTAAATATATTGGACCTTTGAGCAGGTTACGCAAAAAACCACTGCCTATTGTTTATGATTTAATGGTTTTATTATCTGGTCCAGAACCTCAGCGTAGTATTTTAGAAAAAAAAATTATTAGTGAGTTAGAAAATTATGATAAAAAAGTAGTTTTTATAAAAGGAATAGTAGAAAAAAATCAAATTAAAGTAGAAAAAAACAACATTACTTTTTATAATTACATGAATAGTGAAGAGTTGGAAAATACATTTAATATTAGTAATTTAATTCTTTGCCGCTCTGGTTATACAACAATTATGGATTTAGCTAAGTTACATAAAAAAGCTTTTTTTATTCCTACACCAGGTCAATATGAACAAGAATATTTAGCTGAAAAATTTGAAAAAGAAGGCATTATACCAACATGTAAACAAGAAGATTTTAAAATTGAATATATAAACAGAATTGAAAAATATAAAGGATTTACAAATTATGGCAAAAAAATAACGTGGAAAGAATTATTTAATCTTTTCTAAAGTAAAAGAAAATTCTGAACCAACTCCATATTCACTTTCAATATATATTTTTTCATCATGACCCTCTACAATATGCTTTACAATAGCCAATCCCAGTCCTGAACCACCCTCGCTACGAGAGCCGCTTTTGTCTACCCTATAAAAACGCTCAAAGAGTCTTGAAATGTGTTTGTTTTCAATACCCTCACCATTATCTGTTATTCGTATAATGATTTTGTTATTAACCAGATCTTCAATACTAACTTCTGTAGTGCCGTTTTCTTTTCCATATTTTATGGAATTTACAATCAAATTAGTGATGACTTGCTGGGTTTTTTCTTGATCTGCAAAAACGACAACCTCTTTTTTATAACCAACATCAAATGTTAGCGTTATGTTTTTCTTAGAAGCACGCATTTCGAGCAAATCAAATACATTTTGAACGACCTCGACAATATTAAATTGTGATAATTCAAGATTAATATCTCCTGTCTCAAGCTTGGTGATCATGTCTAAATCTTTCACAATATAAATAAGACGTTCTACGCCTTTTTCGGCACGTTGTAGGTATTTTTTTCGAATGTTTTTGTCATCCATTGCACCATCAAGCAGTGTTAACAAATAGCCTTGAACTGTAAACAGCGGGGTTTTTAATTCATGTGAAATGTTTCCTAAAAATTCCCTTCTGTACTCTTCTCTAATTTTAAGGGTTTCAATTTCAAGTTTTTTATCCTTAGCAAACTTTTGAACCTCTTCGGTTAAAGTTGCCATGTCGGTAGTTATTGAATGGGTTTTAAACGAAGCGTTTTCTAATAAAGAAACGTCATCATAAATCTTTTTTACACGTTGATAAATAAATTTTTCTACACGATACTGAAGTATAAAGAAGGAAAAAACAAAAACTACCCCAACTGTTAAAAAAATAATTAAAAGGGAAATTTGAGCTAATAAAAAATGAATGGATAATAAAAATAGCAATAAAAACACGCTTATAAATAATGATGATATCGTGCTAAATTTATATGATTTTTTAAAGTTTAAACCCATTAAAATTCTATTTTATAACCCACCCCTTTGATGGTTTTAAAAAAATCGTCTCCTATTTTTTCTCTTAATTTTCTGATATGTACATCTATAGTTCTTCCGCCAACAATAACTTCATTACCCCAAACTTTATCTAAAATTTCTTCGCGAGTAAATACTTTTCCTGGTTTAGTGGCTAATAAGTAAAATAATTCAAACTCTTTTCTTGGTAAAATTATAGCTTTACCTTCTTTTACAATTTTATATTCTTCACGATTTATTTCAATGTCATGAACATTTAATACATCTTCCTTTTCTTCTTTATTTTTTAATCTTCTTAAAAGAGCTTTTACCTTACTTACTAAAACTTTTGGTTTAATAGGTTTTGCAATATAATCATCTGCTCCAGCATCAAAGCCAGCTAATTGTGAGTAATCTTCTGATCGTGCCGTTAAAAATGCAATAATGGTGTTCTCTAGTTCTGGGATTTTTCTAATAGACTCACAGGCTTCAATACCGTCCATTTCTGGCATCATTACATCCATGATTATCATTTGGGGCAATTCTTTTTTTGCTTTTGCAATAGCTTCCTTTCCGTTCGCAGCTGTAATTACCTGATACCCTTCTTGAGCTAAATTATAACCTACGATTTCTAATATATCTGGTTCATCATCAACTAATAAAATTTTTATTTCATTTTTTTTCATTGCAGTATACTGTTCTTGTTTTTTGTAAAGATAAAGATAAACACAAAACAATCAATCGCTTAACAATAATTTAATCTATTAACCATTTGGTAACAATTGATGTGCTTATTGATAACACAATGATAACAAAAAAGTGTATTAATAAAACTTTCTTTGCACAAAATATAAAATCAAAAAATGAAACTAAAATTTTTATTCTTTACCGTATTATTTTCTGTAGTTTGTATCGCTCAAAATACAACTGTATCAGGTGTTGTTTTAGACAAGGAATACAATAACGAACCATTAGTATTTGCAAATGTAATGCTAAAAGGAACTTCAATAGGATCCTCAACAGACGATAATGGAAAGTATTCTTTATCCGTTTCATCTGGAAATCATATTTTAGTAATTGGATTTTTAGGATATAAAACTGTCGAAATTCCATTTACTATAAAAGCAAATGAAAATAAAGTAATAAATTACACGCTAGAGACAGAAGGTGTTATGCTTCAAGATGTAGTATTAACAGCTAAAATAAATCTAGAAAGCGTAAACGCACTATTACAAGAACAGCAAAGATCGGTTGAAATTAAACAATCTATCGGTGCTGAAGAAATTTCAAATAAAGGAATAAGTGATGTTGCCGGAGCAGTAACAAAAACAACTGGTATTACAAAACAAGAAGGATCAGGAAGCATATATGTAAGAGGGCTGGGAGATCGTTATAACTCTACAACTTTAAACGGACTGCCGTTACCTTCTAACAATCCATCTAGAAAAAATATTAATCTTGAAATATTCTCTACAGATATTGTAGAATATATTGGAATAGACAAAACTTTTAATTTTAGAAATTATGGTGATTTTGCAGGAGCAAATATTGACATTGTATCTAAAAATTATAAAGGAAAAGGCATGTTTGATTTTGGTATTGAATCTGGATCAAATTCTTTAGCCGCTAGTCAAGATAATTTTTACTTACAAGACGGCCCTTCTAAAACAGGTTTTTCTAACATTAAATATCCATCAAGCCCTTTTAATGGATATAATTTTACTACAAAACTAAACAATACTAGGGCTACACCTATAAATACTTCTTACTTTTTAAGAGCAGGTAAGTCTTTTAACATTGGTGATAATGGAAAGCTAAGTCTATTTGCTTCTGCATCATATGACAATAACTATACCTATAAATCTGGAATATCAAGAGGTGCAGTAACCGTTCAAGGACTGGCTCGAAGAGATTTTCTTTTTGAATCGTTTACTTATGGAACAAACACCAACTTAAATGGAAACGTTAATTATAAACTTAACAACAATAACGCTATCCAATTCAACTCCATGTTGATAAACTCTTCATCACAAAACAATAATTTATACAACGGTATTATTGATGTTTATGATATTGCACAAGAAGGTGGAGGTTTTATTAGAAGAGCTACTTTTGACAGAACTACACTATACATCAATCAACTTTTAGGAAGTCATAAACTATCCAATTTATTAGGAAAAAAAATAAATGTAAAATGGGGTCTGTCTTATAATAATGTAAAAAACATTCTTCCAGACAGACTGACCAATACTTTAATTCCATTAAATGGTCAATCAGATTTAAGCATTTCTCAAGTTGCTGATAATAATGATTCTGAAAACAACCGCTTTTTTCAAAATTTAAAAGACAATGAATTGGCCGCTAATTTATCTTTAGATTATGAATTTAATAAAGATGAAGAAGGAAGTGCAAAAGGTAAAATTACATTAGGATATAGTGGCCGTTTCAAAAAAGTTGATTTTGAAGCAGTTCAATTTAATTTTGACATAAACAACGCCATTAGTCAACCTGTTGTAGATCAAAATGATTTAGATGGTTATTTTAATCAAACAAGTTTTGAAAACGGATATTTTACTATTAAAACGTTTAACGGAGGCTTAAAACCTCAAACATATAGCGGTGTTCAAAATATTCAGGCAGGATTTGCAGGTGTTGAATACAAGTTTTCTCCCAAGTTAACTGCCGTTTTTGGTACAAGAGCAGAATACATTATTCAAAACATCAATTGGTTTACTAATTTAGGCCAAGGTGAAAATAAATTTGACAAATTAGAAATTTTACCTGCTACATCTATTAAATATGAATTAAATGAAAAACAAAATCTAAAGTTTGCAGCAAGCAAAACATATACTTTGCCTCAAATAAAAGAAAGAGCCCCTTTTCAGTTTGACCAAATTAATGAAGTCTTTGTGGGTAATCCAGATTTATATTCATCAACAGATTACAATGTTGATTTAAAATGGGACTTTTTTCCTAATACAGGCGAATTAATATCTATTACAGGTTTCGGTAAACTTATACAAAACCCAATTAACGAAATCACTTTTGCCTCTGCAACTAATGATATTACTTGGGTAAATACAGGAGAAAAAGCAATTGCTATAGGAGGTGAATTTGAAATTAGAAAAAATATTTTTTCTAAAGATGATGAAAAAAAAGAAACGCTTTCGTCAGGCTTTAATGCATCTTACATGTATAACAATCAAGATTTTGACGGCGCTAAAGTTGAAAACGAAACTAATTATTCTGTATTCTTTTCAAAAACAAAGGGTAAACTTACAGGAGCCTCTGATTTATTGTTAAATGCTGATATAACTTACTTTAAAGAGTTTTCTGAAGAAAGTAATTTAATGGCTACTTTAACGTACAACTATTTTTCTGATCGAATTTATGCCCTTGGAACTAGTGAAAAAGGAGATTTAGTAGATAAGGCTATTGGAACCTTAGACTTTATATTAAAATCTAAATTAACAAAGAGTATTGGACTTGGTTTTTCATTAAAAAACATTACAAACCCAATAGTTGAAAGATTTCAAGACAAACAAAACGTTACCGTTGAAAAATACAAAAAGGGTGTTAACTTTAAATTATCACTAGCGTATCAATTTTAATAAAAAATTTACATTAACTTAATTTATTAATAATATAAATTATTTAAAATTTTAAAGATTCAAAATTACATTTGCAGTAATAAATTTAAACAATAAAAAAAAATGAAAAAATTAATTTTATCTATGATTGTAATTTCTTCTTTATTACTTGGATCTTGTAATAATGATGATGTAACTGTTAACCCAAATGCAGTTACTATTGATGCTGCAGACTTTAAAGGAACTTTAGCTAGCGGAAAAGAAGCTACTTTAGACCCATCTTTAACATATTATTTAACAGGTTCTTTTATTATTGAAGATGGAGCAACATTAACAATCCCTGCTGGAACACAAATTAAAGCAACGGAAAACACAGACAGTACAGTTCGTTATATAGCTGTTTCTCAAGGTGGTCAAATTTTCATTAACGGAACAGCTACAAATCCAGTAGTTATGACATCTGCTAAAGCTTCTCCAGCAAAAAGTGACTGGGGTGGATTAGTAATTTGTGGTAAAGCTCCAATAAATACATCTGCAACTGCTGGTGGAACTGCTCAAGCTGAAGTTTCAGATTTAACTTATGGTGGATCTATTGCTAATGATAATTCGGGATCTATAACATATTTAAGAATAGAATATACTGGTTACGCTTATACATCTACAAAAGAATTTAATGGTGTTTCATTATTCGGTGTAGGTTCTGGAACTACTTTTCAATATGTTCAAGCAAATCACAATGGTGATGACGGTATTGAATTTTTTGGTGGAACTGTAAATGGAAAATATTTAATTTCTACAGATAGTGATGATGATTCAATTGACTTTGCTGACGGATGGCAAGGAACAGGTGAATATTGGTTCATCAAAAATACTGCAAAAGCGGGTATTGAAGGTTCTAACAATGGAACAAATGGTGCTGCAACTCCAGTAACTACAGTTACATTAAAAAACATTTCAATTGTTAAAGATGTTTTAGCAAATTCTGAGCATGCAATATATTACAAAGAAGGTGGTGGAAACTGGACAACTGAAAACATTTATGTAAGTGGTGATTTTGCTAAAGGAATTAAAATATCTTCTACAGATACAAACGCAGCATCAAATATTACTAGTGGTTTTGCTACTTTTAACCCAATTCAATTTAACGTAACTACTCCTGCTACTTTTATTCAATCTGAATATGCAGGAACAAACACTACATACATTACTGTTGGAAACAACACAGGTGCTGGAAATGGCGCAAGTGCTCCTTCTTGGTCTACAGGATGGGCAGCTGGTTTATAATCAATTGTTAAAATACATATAATTAATCCCTCTTTGGAGGGATTTTTTTGTGGTATATTTTTTGCTGTCTTATATTTGTGTATATTTGTGTATATTAAATTTGTTTATCGAATATGAAGAAAAAATACTTTTTACTATTAATTTTAAGTTTTATATCCTACAACTCTTTTTCACAAGAAAACAAGTTTTCTGTGGAAAATACTAATTTATATTCTATTGAAGGCTTATCCATTTATCCAAATCCTGTGAGTAATGGTAAGTTATATATAATCTCCAAATTAGGGTTAGAGAAGGAAATTCGAATTTTTGATGTTTTAGGGAAAAAAGTTTTTGATGCAACTACAACCGTTAAAGAAATAAACATAAGCAACTTAAACGCAGGGGTTTATATTATTAAAATTAAAGAAAAAGAAGCATCGGCTACCCGAAAACTTATCATCAAATAAGCAGACGTTTATACCTTTTAAATAACTAACTATACATTATATTAAGGTTAATTGATTGTTTATTAGTAAGAAACAACTTACTTTTGCTATTAACAAAACTTTTATAACTAAAATGAAAAAAATGAAAAAAATCTACTTTTTATTATTAAATTTATTTACGCTTCTAACCTTCGCTCAAGGTTCAATTGATTTTGATACTGATTTAAATTGGTCTTCTGCTACTAGCATCACAAGTTATGGAAGTCACACATACACAGATGGTGTTTTCAGTGCAACTGGAATAAATATTTTAAGAAACACTGTGTCTGCTACTGATGGTTTTCCTGGCGCTAATGGTATTTATTCTGTTCGTTTAAAAAACGACGCAACAAGTGAATTTACTATAACCGTTGCTTCTGGAGGGGTTGGTACTTTTTCTTTTAATGCTAGAAGATGGGATGGATCTCCTGACACCAATTTTGCTGTTGAAACTTCTTCTGACAATGGGACTACTTGGGTCGCTTCTTCTATAATTAACGCTACTGTTACTACAGATTCTGACTGGAAACTTGTGTCTGGAGTTATTAATAGTACAAATACAAATATTCAAGTACGTATAAAATCAAACGGAACTACTGAAAGAATTATGATTGATGACTTTTCTTGGACTTCACCAAGTTCAAATCCTTCCTTAATTATTACATCGCCTTCAGACAATACATTATATGCTCCATCAACAACAAGTGCAGCTGTTAATTTATCAATTTCTAATTTTGTTGTAGGAAACCCTGGAACAGGTGTTGATGGACATATTCATTATACCGTTAATGGAAATGCTCAACCTATGAAATATGACACCGACCCTATTTCATTAACTGGATTAACAACAGGTACCTACGCCGTTATTGTTACTTTAGTTGATGACAACCATACTCCTATCGTTCCTTCTGTAGATGCAACTATAAACTTTGAGATTGCGGCAATTAATGTTGTTGCAAATTTAGCTGCCTTAAGAACTGATGTAACGGCTAACGGAGCAGGAAAATATTATGAAATATCTAGCAATCCCGTAATTACATTTGCAAGATCTGCAACTTATAGAAATCAAAAATACATTCAAGATGCTACAGCTGGCGTTCTAATTGATGACGTTACAGGAACTATTTCAACAGTTATGGTTGAAGGTGATGCAATTTCAGGATTAAAAGGACAAGCTATCTTATATAATGGATTATTAGAATTAATACCTTTAGAAAATGCAACAGTAGCAACTTCTGGAAATACAATTACAGCAGAAATAGTAACTGCTGCTGACATAAATGCTAATGTTGATGCATATGAAAGTGAATTGGTTCAAATAAATGGAACTAGTTTTAGTGCCGCAGACGGTATGGTCGTTTTTGCAGTTAACACAAATTATGACTTAACTGATGGTACTACAATCGCTTTTAGAAGTCAATTCGCAGAAGCAGATTATATTGGTCAAGTTATTCCTTCAGCGGCATCAAGCAAGCTTGTTTTAGTTGGTAGATTTAATACTACGCCACAAGTAGTGGCAAGAAGCTTAAATGATATTGCTTTAGCAAATAATACTTTTGAAAAAATCAATGGCTTATCAATGTATCCAAACCCTATTTCTGGAAACATTTTATCTATTACATCCGATTTAAATGCATCTATGTCTGTATCTATTTTTAATATATTAGGCAGAGAAGTTGTTAACGCAACTTTAGTAAACAACGCTGTTTTTATAGGAAACTTAAACGCTGGAGTTTATATTGTTAAAATTACTGAAAATGGTAAAACAGCTGCACTAAAATTAGTAGTTCGTTAATTTTTTTTCAAATAATAATAAAGAAAGCGCCAACAATTAGTTGGTGCTTTTTTATTTTATACTTTTACTAAAAAAAAATTGATTCAATCTACAGATATATTTACCATTTCATCTAAAAAAGAATTTGAAAAAATCGCTTTAAAAATTTTTCGTTATCAATTTGACGCCAATTTAGTATATCAAGAATTTTGCTTGCTTTTACATAAAAACAAAGAAAATGTAAAATCTTTAATAGAGATTCCATTTTTACCCATTCAGTTTTTTAAAAGTCATCAGGTTTTAAGCTCAAAAAAACCTGTTTATATAACTTTTACAAGCAGTGGTACAACAGGAATTCAAACCAGCAAACATTTAGTTTCCGATATTTCTTTATATGAAGAAAGTTACAGAAATGCTTTTTCTGAATTTTATGGAAACATAGAAGATTATTGTGTTTTAGCATTACTACCTTCCTATTTAGAGCGTAAAGGGTCTTCATTAATTTATATGGTTGATGATTTAATTCAAAAAAGTAATAATAAAGAGAGTGGCTTTTATTTAAATAATTATGAGGAGCTTATCACAAAATTAATTGAATTAGATCAATCTGGTCAAAATGTACTGCTGATTGGAGTTACGTATGCTTTATTAGATTTAATAGAGAACCGTAGCTTCCAATTAAAAAACACCATAATCATGGAAACCGGCGGAATGAAAGGAAAACGAAAAGAAATGATTCGAGAAGAATTACACCATATTCTTTGCAAAGGTTTTGGCGCGCCTGTGATTCATTCTGAATACGGCATGACAGAACTGCTGTCTCAAGCTTATTCCTTAGGAAATGGTTTGTTTGAATGCCCTAATTGGATGCAAATTTTAATTCGAGATACAGAAGATGCGCTAACTTATGTTCATGAAGGAAAAAACTGGCGGAATTAATGTAATTGATTTGGCCAACTTAAATTCGTGTTCGTTTATTGCAACACAAGATTTAGGCAAAAAACATCCCAACCATTCGTTTGAAGTGCTGGGACGTTTTGATAATTCTGATATTAGAGGATGTAATTTGATGGTATTATAAATGTTAAATTTATAAATCACCGTTTAATTACATTTATTTTTTCGATTACAAAACTACTTTACTTTAATAATAAAGTAATTTTTCTTACCTCTTTGTAATAAAACGAATGTATTACTTATCAAATCTTTTGAACTCAATACAAACTCTTCTGTAACTTTTTCTTTATTTACTGAAATTGAATTTTCTTTTAAAGCCCTTCTTGCTTCGCCATTTGATGCCAAAAAATTGGTTTTCTCATTTAATAGAGCAACAATATCAATGGTTTCATTTATCTCAGACAAAGTAACTTCGGACTGAGGAATTCCTTCAAAAATTTCAGTTAATTGATTTGTATTTAAGGTCTTTAAATCGGTCATGTCTTTACTAAAAAAAGCTGCAGAGGCAAAAATAGCACTCTCTAAATCTTCTTTTGAATGCACTAGCAACATCAACTCCTCTGCCAAACTTTTTTGTAAAACTCTTAGGTGGGGTGCTTGGTTATGTTCAGCAATTATTAATGCTATAGCCTGTTGATCTAAAAAAGTAAAAATTTTGATGTATTTTTCAGCATCAACATCAGTAGTGTTTAGCCAAAATTGGTAAAATTTATATGGGGAAGTTCTATCGGCTGTTAACCAAATATTACCTCCTTCTGATTTTCCAAATTTAGAACCATCTGCTTTTGTAATTAACGGGCAAGTCATTGCGAAGGCTTTTGATCGTTCTTGGTTATCTACATTCATCCTTCGAACTAATTCTGTTCCAGTAGTGATATTTCCCCATTGGTCACTTCCTCCCATTTGAAGCAAACAATTGTAATGCTTATTTAAATGATAAAAATCATATCCTTGAATTAATTGATACGTAAACTCTGTAAAGCTCATTCCTTCTCCTGTATCTCCAGACAAACGCTTCTTTACAGAATCTTTTGCCATCATATAATTTACAGTAATTCTTTTACCCACATCACGAGCAAAATTAATAAATGAAAAGTCTTTCATCCAATCGTAATTATTTACAAGAACTGGAGCATTTATATCTTTTGCATCAAAATCTAAAAAGTTAGAAAGCACCTTTTTAATTCCGTTTACATTATGGTTTAATGTTTCTTCGTCTAAAAGGTTCCTTTCATCCGATTTGCCTGATGGGTCACCAATCATACCTGTAGCTCCACCAACTAGAGCAATAGGTCTATGTCCAAAATTTCGTAAATGCTTTAAAATTATAATAGGCACTAAACTGCCAATATGCAATGAGTCTGCAGTTGGGTCAAACCCTATATAAACCGATGTTGCTTCTTTTAGTAATTGCTCTTCTGTTCCAGGCATCATATCGTGTACCAAGCCTCTCCATTGTAATTCTTCAACTAAATTTTTCATTTATTCTTTTAATTTGTACAAATATAGTTTTTAGTCTGAAAAACTAAAAATTTAGAGGTTTAAAAGTTAAGTCTGAAAAAGATTTATTATTTTTACGATATGAATTTAGTAACAGGAGCGACAGGCTTAGTGGGTTCGTATTTAATGATTTCATTATTAGAAGAAAATAAGGAGGTTAAAGCTTTATATCGTAGTTCTAAAAATATTGAAAAAGTTAAAAACATATTTGCTCATAAAAATCAATTAAAACTTTTTGATAAAATCAATTGGATAAAAGGAGATATTACTGATATCCAATCCTTGTATCCTGCGTTTGAAAACATAGCGTTTGTTTATCATTGTGCGGCTTTAATTTCTTTTGAGCCTAAAGACCAAAAATTATTACTTAAAACTAATATAGAAGGAACGGCAAACATAGTAAACTTTTGCATCGATTTTGCTGTAAAAAAACTATGTTATGTAAGTTCTATTGCTGCCCTAGGCGATGCTAAAGAGGGTGAGTTTATAGTTACTGAAGAAACAGAATGGAATCCAGAAAAAAAACATGGAAACTATGCCCTTACAAAGTATGGTGCCGAGATGGAAGTTTGGAGAGGGCATCAAGAGGGGTTAGAAGTTGTCATTGTAAATCCGGGTATTATATTTGGTTATGGTTTTCCTGACCAAGGCAGTAGCGTTATTTTTAATTCTATAAAAAAAGGCCTTTATTTTTATACCAAAGGAAAAATAGGAATAGTAGCTGTAGAAGATGTTGTTCAATGCATGCTGCTATTAATGAAAAAAGGCGTCAACGGTCAAAAGTATATTTTAATTGCAGAAAACAGCTCACTAGACACATTTATTTTTTCAATTGCAGACGCTTTAGGAGCAAAAAAACCAAGTATTTATGCTACTAAAACATTAACAGAAATTGCCTGGCGTTTAGATTGGTTATTGTCCAAATTATCCCAAAGAAAAAGAAGCTTTACAAGATCCACATCTTTGTCTTCCCATAGTAAAGATGCTTATGCAAATAACAAAATTACCACAGAATTAAACTACAATTTTAAAGACATGGAGAGCTATTTAACTAATCTTTCTTTGCTTTATAAGTAGGGTCTTTTTTAGATATTTTTTTTTGATTTTTGAGTAAGGTGTCAATCTCATTTCTTTGAATTTGTATCCGTACATTGACTTGCTCGTATATTTTTTTAAATGAATTGATATCAGACGCATAATATTTGTAATTTTGAAAATAGGTAACGCTGTCAATTTTGTATTTTTTATAAATATATTCTTTTGATTTAATATTGTTATCCGCTAATATTTCGGGTTTTATATAAACTGCTGCCTGTAAAATAGCAATGTCATATATAATGTTTTTCATAACATCATTACTCAATAATTTATCTGGTTTTGGCACTGGATTGTTTGAGCAAGAAACCAATATAATTGAAATAAATAAAAAAAAGATGTGTTTCATATTGCAGTTATTTTCTATCAAACAACAACCGTTGCCCAAAATTTCCTTTTTTAACTTTTCCATTAGCATAAACTAATTTACCATTTACTAAGGTATGCGTAATTCTTGATTTAAAATTTACTCCCTCAAAAGGAGACCATCCACATTTGTATAAAATATTTTCTTTCTGAACATTCCATGGTGAGTGAGCGTTTACTATAGTTAAATCTGCATAATATCCTTCTTTAATAAACCCTCGATTTCTAATTTTAAAAATCTTTGCTGGATTATGGCACATTTTTTCTACAATTTTTTCAATAGAAATCTTGCCTTTCAAATGCTTTTCAAACATGGCTACTAAAGCATGCTGCACTAATGGTCCACCAGAGGGTGCTTTTAAATATGAATTGTTTTTTTCTTGAAAAGTATGTGGAGCATGGTCTGTTGCTATTACATCAATAGTATCGTTTAATAAAGCTTTCCATAAGGCATCTTTGTCTTTTTGCGTTTTTACAGCTGGATTCCATTTAATTAACGACCCTTTTGTGTCATAATCAGCATCTGTAAAATACAAATGATGTATGCAAACTTCAGCTGTGATTTGTTTTTCTTCTAACGGAATTTTATTTGTAAATAATTCCATTTCCTTTGCCGTTGACAAATGAAACACATGTAGCCTTGCCCCTGTTTCTTTAGCCAATTTAATTGCTGTTGAAGACGATATATAACAAGCCTCTTCACTTCGAATCAAATGATGACAATTCATAGGAATGTCTTCCCCAAATTGTTTTTTGTATTTTTCTAAATTGGTTTTAATTGTAGCTTCATCCTCACAATGAACAGCTATTAAAAGTTTTGTTGAAGAAAAAATGTTTTTTAAAGTTTCTTGATTATCAACCAACATATTTCCGGTAGACGAGCCTAAAAAAAGTTTTAATCCGGCAACATTTTCTGGATTAGTTTTTAAAATTTCTTCCAAGTTATCATTAGTTCCACCCATCATAAACGAATAATTAGCATAGGATGTATCGGCAGCAATTTTGTATTTTTCTTCTAAAAGTTCCTGTGTAATTGCGTTAGGCACTGTGTTTGGCTGTTCAATAAAAGAGGTAATACCCCCAGCAACTGCAGCTTTACTTTCTGACAGTATGTCGCCTTTGTGGGTTAAACCTGGCTCTCTAAAATGTACTTGATCGTCAATAACGCCTGGTAACAAATAATTTCCTTCTGCATCGATAATTATTGTCTCTGAAGATTTTACACTTATTTGTGATGCTATTTCAACAATTAATTCGTTTTCTAGTAAAACATCTCCTTCAAAAATTTGTCCTTCGTTTACTATTTTAGCATTTTTTATTAAAATTGAACTCATTATAGGGTATTAAATATTTTTTTTAATCGGAGCTTTATTACCCCAAAAATTGCTTCTTTTATTATATTTCCACTCATTTTTGACTGACCTTTAACTCTATCAGTAAAAATTATTGGGACTTCAATTATTATACATTTTTTTATAAAAGCTCTATATTTCATTTCTATTTGAAAGGCATAACCAATAAACTTAACTTTATCTAAATCTATTGTTTCCAAAACTTTTCTTTTATAGCAAACAAAACCTGCAGTCGCATCCGCAATTTTCATGCCTGTAATAAACCTCACATAAATTGAAGCAAAATAAGACAACAAAATTCTATTCAAAGGCCAATTAACAACATTTACACCATTAGAATAACGTGATCCAATTGCTAAATCGGCACCATTAACACAGGCTTTATATAGAATTTCTAAATCTTTTGGATTATGAGAAAAATCGGCATCCATTTCAAATATATAATCATAATCATTAGCCAATGCCCATTTAAACCCATGCACATAAGCAGTGCCCAAACCTGATTTTTTTTGTCGAACTTCAATAAAAAGATTATTTGAAAATTTATTTTGTAAATCTTTTACTTTAGCAGCTGTTCCATCTGGTGAATTGTCATCTATAATTAAAACATCAAAAGAGGTGTGCAATTGAAATACTGCATTTATAATGCTTTCAATATTTTCTATTTCGTTATATGTAGGAATAATGACAATCTTTTTTTTCATCTTATCCATTTATTTTTGCAAAAGTAAACCTTTTTACATATCTATTTATTAATATAATAGTTTATGTTGCAAAAATATATAATGTTTAAATGAAGATGTTTTTGTGTCAAGTAAATTTTGTAATTTTACATTCTATATGATCGCATTTGAATTAAATCAACGAATAATTGAAAACAAAGATTGGGCAACTTTTTTGTTTTTGTTTTGCTTTGCAATGATAGCAATTGTAAAAACATTACATGAAGTTCAATTTAATGACTTTGTTAATTTGCCTTTTTCAAAAAAATACAACACTACTTATAAAGATAGCTCTCATTTATTTACTTTTTTTACAATATCCTTGCTTTTTGTTCAAATGGTTTGCTTTTCATTTTTAATTCAACTTTTCTTAAGTCATTATAATTATACCACAAAAGATAATTGGACAACATTTATTCAAATTTTTACGGCTTTAAATTTTTTTATGCTGTGTAAATTTTATGTTGAAAAAATAATCGCAACTGTTTTTGACATTGAAGATCTTATAGCAAGTTTTAATCTTAAGAAAATAACTTTTAGAACCTACTTAGCGCTAATTTTATTACCTGTTATTTGTATCTTATTTTATAATTCAGTACTAAACAGTATGTTAATTACGCTATTTGTTGGAATTGCCATGGTGTTTTATTATTTATTTTCACTCCTTAGCTATCAAAAAATGATTCTTAGTAAAATGTTTTATTTTATTTTGTATCTTTGCACGCTTGAAATAGGGCCATATTACATCATATATCATTGGTTTACAAAAAAATAGAATCTTAAATATGTCAAATTTGAAAGTCAAAACAATTTTGGTTTCTCAACCAGAGCCAAAAATAGAGAATTCTCCTTATTTTGAACTTCAACAAAAGTTGAAAGTCAAAATAGATTTCAGAACATTTATACATATAGAAGGTGTTACCGCAAAAGAAGTTAGGCAACAAAAAATAGACCTAAATAATTTTTCAGCTATCATTTTAACGAGTAGAAATGCCATTGATCACTTTTTCAGAATAGCAGAAGAAATGCGCTATAAAGTGCCTGAAGATTTAAAATATGTTTGTCAATCCGAAGCTATAGCTGTTTATTTACAGAAATATGTAGTCTACAGGAAGCGTAAAATATATGTTGGCCAAAAAGACTTTAAGGAACTTGTTCCCATATTTAAAAAATATAAGGATGAAAAATTTTTATTACCCGCGCCAGATAATTTAAATGAGGACGTTCAACTTGTTTTAGATGGACTAAATATTAATTGGACCCTTGGTGTTTTTTACAAAACAGTTATGAGTGACTTGTCTGATTTAAAAAACACAAGTTTTGACATATTAGCCTTTTTTAGCCCAATAGGTATTCAATCATTATTTAAAAACTTTCCTAATTTCAAACAAAACAATACCCGTATTGCTGTTTTTGGAGCGACAACTAAAAAAGAAGCTAACGACAGGGGTTTAATAGTAAATATTTTTGCGCCTACACCTGAGAATCCTTCTATGACAGGTGCGTTAGAAAAATACGTCACCGAAGTAAATAAAGCAAAATAAACAAGCCTTTAATACAATAAAAAAAGCCTTTCAAATAGAAAGGCTTTTTTTATTGTATTAAAGGCTAATAATATTATACTTTTGGCCCCGAATGAACTAGATTTTTACCTTCAAAATTATCGGTGTATTGCTCAAAGTTTGTAATAAAGAGTTTCGCCAAATCTGTGGCTTTATTGGCCCACACATTAGAGTCTTTATATGTGTTTCTAGGATCTAATATGTTCGAATCTACATGATTTAATGCCATTGGTACTTCAAAATTAAATATGGGGATATTTTGAGATTCAACATTTTCAATAGAACCATCTAAAATAGCATCTATTATTGCTCTTGTGTCTTTTATTGAAATGCGCTTTCCGGTTCCATTCCATCCTGTATTCACCATATATGCAGTGGCATTATTTTGTTCCATTTTTTTTACCAACTCTTCTCCATATTGTGTAGGGTGAAGTGATAAAAAAGCTTTTCCAAAACAAGCAGAAAACGTAGGTTGCGGTTCTGTTACTCCTATTTCCGTTCCGGCTAGCTTAGCCGTAAATCCTGATAAAAAATAATATTTAGTCTGCTCAGGTGTTAGTTTAGAAACGGGAGGTATAACTCCAAATGCATCTGCTGTTAAAAAAATAACTTTTGTAGCATGACCCGCTTTAGAAACTGGCGTTACTATGTTTTGTATGTGATCTATCGGGTAAGAAACGCGCGTGTTTTGAGTTACTGAACCATCTTTAAAATCTATTTCACCTTTTGAATCTACCGTTAGGTTCTCTAAAAGGGCATCTTTTTTTATAGCTCCATAAATGTCAGGCTCATTTAAGGCGCTTAAATCAATTGTTTTGGCATAACATCCACCTTCAAAATTAAAAACACCTTCGTCATCCCAGCCATGCTCATCATCTCCTATTAATTGACGTTTTGGATCTGTAGATAAAGTTGTTTTTCCTGTTCCTGATAGTCCAAAAAACACAGCTACATCGCCATCAAAACCTTTATTTGCAGAACAATGCATAGAGGCAATCCCTTGTAATGGTAAATAATAATTCATCATAGAAAACAAGCCTTTCTTCATTTCTCCACCATACCATGTACCTCCTATCAATTGAATTTTTTCTGTAAGATTAAATGCAACGTATACTTCAGAATTTAATCCATGAGCAGCAAAATCTTTAAATGTAGTTTTTGAAGCATTCATTACAACAAAATCAGGTTCTCCATAGTTTTTTATCTCAGCTTCGGTTGGTCTAATAAACATGTTTTTTACAAAATGAGCTTGCCAAGCAACTTCCACAATAAAGCGAACTTTTAATCTTGTATTTTCATTTGCACCACAAAACGAATCAACAACATATAATTTTTTTTCAGAAAGCTGTTTAACTGTAGCCTCTTTTAAAGCATTCCAAGTGTTTTGTGAAATACCCTTGTTATCATTTGAAGCCTTGTCAGAGGTCCACCAAATAGTGTTTTCTGTGATGCTGTCTTTAACTATGTATTTGTCTTTTGGCGAACGCCCTGTAAACTCACCCGTCATAACGTTAACAGCGCCTAAGTTAGTCAATTGACCTTTCTCAAATCCTGTTAAATTTTTATCTAATTCATCATCATAAAGTTCTGCATAAGTGGGATTATAAATTATTTTATTTACATTTTTAATGCCGTATTTTTCTAACGAAATCGATTTCGTAAATTGAGACTGTGAATTCATAAAATATTTTTTTCTTAATAATTAAGACTACAAAATTAAAAATATTATTTTAAAAACTAAGTTTTAAATTTCTTTTTTAAACATAATGCAACAAAATAGGTAGATCCATGACAGTATTAGCAATAAACCGCCTAAAGGGGTAATTGGACCTAATAGTTTTGTCTTAATATTTGTGTAAGTAGATGTCGCTAATAAATAAATAGAGCCACTAAAAAGTAAAATTCCAAACAAAGTCATTAAAAAAACGATCGTTTTTTGTTTTTCTGTAATGTTATTTGTTTGAGCAACAAACAATAAAAATAATACATGATACATTTGATAACGAACTCCTGTTTCAAATGAACTTAACTGCTCTACAGATAAAAATTTTTTCAAAGCGTGTGCTCCAAAAGCACCTAAAATTATCGCTAAAGCACCTAAAAACAAAGCTGTTAATACTATTTTTTGAGACATATTTAATATATTTCTACAAAGATATTAAATCAAATGGTTGAATAATGAAAAAAACATAGTAAATAGTTTTTAAAAAAATAACATTTTTGTATGTTTGTGTTATAATTGTAACATTAATATGAGAAACATACTTCTATTTGGTGCAGGAAAATCAGCCTCATCATTAATCAAATATATTTTAGACAAATCTGAATCTGAAAATCTTCATTTAACCATTGCAGATAAAAATATAGATTTAGCAACAACAAAAACGAACAATCATAGAAACGCTACTCCTATTGAGTTAGATATTTTTAATGAATATGAGAGAAAAGCTGCAGTTGAAAAATCCAATATAATAATTTCAATGTTACCTGCTCATTTACATATTGAAATTGCTAAAGATTGCATTTTATATAAAAAACATTTAGTTACAGCCTCTTATACCAGTTCTGAAATGAAAGAATTAGACGAAGAAGCAAAAAAAAATAATTTGGTTTTCATGAACGAAATTGGACTTGATCCTGGTATTGATCACATGAGTGCCATGAAAGTTTTAGATGAAATTAGAGCAAAAGGGGGAAATGTGATTTTATTTGAATCTTTTTGTGGCGGATTAGTTGCTCCTGAATCTGATACTAATTTGTGGAACTACAAGTTTACTTGGAACCCTAGAAATGTTGTGTTGGCTGGCCAAGGAGGTGTTGCAAAGTTTATTCAAGAAGGGACATTTAAATATATTCCATACAATAAATTATTTAGGAGAACTGAATTTTTAGAAGTTGAAGGCTTTGGCCGATTTGAAGCATATGCCAACAGAGATTCTTTAAAATATATTAATGCATATGGTCTTAAAAATGCTTTAACTGTTTATAGAGGCACTATGAGACGTGTTGGTTATTCGCGTGCTTGGGATGTTTTAGTTCAATTAGGCATGACAGATGATTCATATACTATTGATAATTCTGAAAACATGAGTTACAGAGATTTTACAAATTCATTTTTACCTTATCATCCAACGGATACTGTCGAAATTAAAATGCGATTTATTCAAAAAATCGAACAAGATGATATCATTTGGGACAAGTTAGTTGAATTGGATATTTTTAATGCAAATAAAAAAGTAGGTCTTAAAAATGCAACTCCCGCACAAATTTTAGAAAAAATTCTTATAGAACAATGGACATTGCAGGCTGATGATAAAGACATGATTGTAATGTATCATAAATTTGGATATGAATTAAACGGAGAAAAAAAACAAATTGATTCTACCATGGTTTGCCTGGGAGATGACCAAACCTATACCTCAATGGCAAAAACGGTTGGACTGCCCGTTGCAATTGCAACTTTAAAAATATTGAATAAAGAAATAACCACTTATGGGGTTCAAATCCCTATTACAAAAGAAATATACCTGCCTATTTTAAAAGAACTAGAAAGTCATGGTGTCCATTTTAATGAAAAAGAGGTTCCGTATTTAGGATATAACCCATTAAACATGATTAGCTAACTATGCTTTGAAGAGCAAACATGCTTAAATATACTTATTTTTGAATTTATAGTTAAAAAATAGAATCATAATCGTATTTTTGATTTCAAATTTATATCATATGAAAGTAAATCACTTACAAATTGAAATAGACGGAATTGACAAAGAAATTCTTCGTGATTTAATGGAAGATGCCCGTAAACCCATTCTTCAAATTGCAAATAAAATTGGTGTTTCAGGGGCGGCTATTCATCAAAGATTAAAAAAACTAGAACAAGCAGGTGTTATTTCGGGATCCAAATTTATTGTAAACAACAAAGTTTTAGGCTATACTACAATGGCATTTGTTGGGGTATATTTAGAAAAAGCTGCTAACAATAGTGATGCCGTTCGCGAATTAAAAAAAATTCCGGAAGTATTAGAGTGTCATTATACAACAGGAAATTGGAGTGTACTAATCAAAATAGTTTGCAAAGACAATGAACATTTAATGCAAATGCTCAATAAAAAAATTCAAACCATAGAGGGTGTTTCTAGAACAGAAACCTTTATTTCACTTGATCAACAAATTGAAAGGCAAATACAACTATAAAAATAAATTTTGAACTGCTAAAAATAAAAAATCCGTTTCATATTAATATGAAACGGATTTTTGTATTACAGAAATATATAATCGTATAACTAGTTTATTAGCCGACCAAATTAATAATTTTTCCAGGCACAATAATTACTTTTTTAGGAGTGTTTCCGGCCAATTGAGCAATCGTTCTTTCATCGTCCATTACAATTTCTTCTATTTGAGCTGGGGTTAAATTTAAGGGCAGGTTTAAAGTAAAACGCATTTTTCCATTAAATGAAACCGGATATTCTTTATTGCTTTCCACTAAATAATTAGAGTCATAAATTGGAAAATCTACTGTTGAAATAGACTCTTTATAACCTAAGGCGTTCCATAATTCTTCGGCAATATGCGGTGCATATGGCGAAATTAGTAGGGCTAATGGTTCTAAAATAGCTCTGTGGTGGCATTTTAATGTGGCCAACTCATTTACACAAATCATAAATTGAGAAACAGATGTGTTAAACGAAAAGTTTTCTATGTCTTCGGTAACTTTCTTTATAGTTTTATGCAAGCTTTTATACATTTGAGCGGTTGGCTCCTCATTTGTTACAAGTAAACTCGTGTCGTCAAAGTACAAACGCCATAATTTTTTTAGGAATCCAAAAACGCCAGTTATTCCTGCAGTATTCCAAGGCTTCGCTTGTTCTAATGGCCCTAAAAACATTTCGTACAAACGCAAAGTATCTGCTCCATATTCTTCACAAATATCATCTGGATTGACTACGTTATACCATCTTTTTGACATTTTTTCTACTTCACGACCAACAATATACTTATCATTTTCAGTTATGAATTCTGCATCTTTAAATTCTGGAAGCCAATTTCTTAATTTATCTAAATCAATTTCATCAGAAGCATTAACAATGTTTACATCAACTCTTATTTCATCAACTTCATAATCAAATTTCAAATTCTTTGAAACATATTTATTAGTCCCTGAAATACGATAAACAAAAGCACTCATACCCAAAAACATTCCTTGATTAATCAGCTTTTTAAAAGGTTCTTCTGTGGGTGCAAAGCCTCTATCTTTTAAAAATTT
>NZ_CAWUTS010000086.1:0-14307 GCF_963925415.1 uncultured Flavobacterium sp.
AACATTTTGTATGGTATTAGGTGGTTGGGCGTAGGTTTTAGGTCTGACATACTAACTGTTTATTCGTTTACTAATTATATTTCTTAAACTGCTTATCATTTTTGTTAATTCTGCTAAAAACTCTCTATTTAATTCATTTTCATCTTTTGAAATATAATTTCTTGAAAATGCTTTTGAACTACAAGAAAGACATTCATGTGCACTATGCCAAGCATTTCCTAGATAATTATGAAACTGCTTATCAGTTCCTCCTGAACCTTCTGCAATATTTAAAGCTATTGAATCACTTGCTCTTTTAAATTGGGAAGTGAATTCAAATCGTTCTTCTTTTGGAAATTTCTTAACTTGAGAATTAGTTATTTCTCCAAATTGCATTGCTTTTTGGTAAACCAATAAATCTTCAAATTTAAAATGATATTTTGATTCCATAATTTCTATTCCTACTACCTACTAACTCAAAAAAACCTACTACCTGATTTTGCCATTTTTCTTAAAATCGAACTGCATCTGTATCTGTCTTCGTGGTATTCGTTGTATAATTCGTCTAGTTTTTCTACACACCAATTGATTCCTTTTTCGTCTGCCCAAGCTAATAATCCTTTTGGATAATTTACTCCTTTGGTCATGGCATTATCTATATCTTTTGCTGAAGCGATGTTTAAAAACAAAGCATCGGCTGCTTCGTTGATTAGCATTACTAAAACTCTATCAAATATGTATTCCGCTTTTATTTTATCGTGTGTTGGTTTTGGTAATTCTTTACTATAATCATAAAAACCTCTACCCGATTTTCTTCCTAAATAACCCGCTTCAACTAAACGTTTTTGAGCTAAAGATGGCTTGTATCTTGGATCAAAATAGAATGCTGTGAAAACGGTTTCGGTAACTACATAATTTACATCATGCCCAATAAAATCCATTAATTCAAATGGTCCCATTTTAAAACCACCAATTTCTTTTAAGCTCCAATCGATTGTTGCCATATCTGCAAAACCTTCTTCTAAAATTCGTAAACTTTCGCTGTAAAATGGTCGAGCTACGCGATTTACTATAAATCCTGGAGTATCTTTAGCAACAGCGACTATTTTATTCCAATCGGAAATAATTTGAACCGTTTTATTTACAACTTCATCACTGGTTTGAATCGCAGGCACAACTTCTACTAATTGCATTAAAGGTGCTGGATTAAAAAAGTGAATTCCTATGACACGTTCTGGTTTTTGGCATGAAGCTGCAATGGAAGTTATGGATAATGAGGATGTGTTTGAGGCTAATATTGTGGTTTCCGAGACTACTATTTCTAATTCCGAAAATAGTTTTTGTTTGATTTGTAAATTTTCAATTATAGCTTCAATAACCAAATCAGAATTAGCTAATTCGTTAAGTGTATTTACATAACTAATGTTATTTTGTATTCTGCTTTTTTCTGCTTGATTAATTTTTTCTTTTACAATTAAGCGATCTAATACTTTTTCTAAATTTATTTTACTTTTGATTAAAGCTTCATTGTTTAGGTCGAATAATTTTACGGCACAACCCGAAGTTGCAGCTACTTGAGCTATACCACTTCCCATTGTTCCCGAACCTATTACTGCAATATTGATTAACGATTGCTGATTAACGATTGCTGATTTTTGATTTTTTTCGTCCATCTTAAATTTTATGATTGTTTTTTTAAAGACGCTGTTTTTATACTCGCTACGAAGATTGAAATTAATTCATCATTTTCTTTTATTAATTTATCTAATAAAGCTATATCTGAAATCAATTTTGCTCCTTTTTGAATTTTCATATTAATTAAACTTTCCCTTAATTCTTTTAAACAAATTTTCATTTTATGTAAAAAATCATTTGTAGATTCTCCACTTCTTGCTTCTCCATAATTTAAAGCTGATGATGTTGCTGAACGAATTAATTGCTTTGCTAAATGTTGTGAAGCAAAAGATTTATCAATTTTATTGCAAAGTAAAATCACATCTACTGCAAATTGAATTAATCGCTCTTCTAATTGGTTTGGCTTCATATTTACTTTTTTGTTCAAAAATCAACAATCAAAATTCGTTAATCGTTAATCAATTCCCTTTAAATTCTGGTTTTCTTTTTTCTACGAAAGCCGTTACGCCTTCTTTGTAATCATTTGAAGAACTTGCTTCTATTTGCAAATCGCTTTCTAAAGCTAATTGTTGCTCTAAATTATTAGTCAAAGATTGATTTAATAATCGCTTGGTTAAGCCTAATGCTTTCGTTGGCATATTTGCTAATGTTGTAGCTAATTTATTAACTTCTTCTTCAAAACTTTCTACTGAAAACACTTTATAAATCATTCCAAGATCTGAAGCTTCTTGAGCAGAAACTTTGTCTCCTAACATCATTAAGGCTGTTGCTTTTTGTAAACCAATTAATCTTGGCAAAAAAAATGTTCCAGCACTGTCAGGTATTAATCCAATTTTACTGAATGCTTGAATAAAACTTGCACTTTCAACTACAACAACAATATCACAAGCTAAAGCAATATTGGCTCCTGCTCCTGCGGCAACTCCATTTACAGCTGCAATTATAGGTTTTTCAATGGTTCTAATCTTTTGAATAATGGGATTGTAATGCTCTTCCAAAATTTTTCTAAACCCTGGGTTTAATTCGGGATCGGTCACTTCTTTTAAATCTTGACCCGCACAAAACGCTTTTCCGTTTCCAGAAATTACGATAGCTCGTACATTTGAATCATTTGCACAATTATCTAATGTCTTTTGCATTAAAAAAGCCATTTCGCGATTAAAGCTGTTAAAAACATCTGGTCTATTTAAAGTAATATACGCAATATTATTTTCTGTTTTTAAAACAATTGAACTCATTTTATTTTCTGTTTTCTATTAACTAAAGACTATTTATTAAGTACTATTTAAGACATTTAAAATAATCAAAAGGTTCTAAACAGTCTTCGCATTGAAAAAATGCTTTGCATGCTGTTGAGCCAAATTGACTGACTAATTTTGTATTAAATGAAGCACATTGTGGACATTTAACTACTTTTTTATTTCCAAGAAGTGCTTCTTTATCAGCTGATTCAGATAATGGTGAAGCAATTCCATATTTTTCTAATGCTTTTCTTCCTTTTGTAGTAATCCAATCGGTTGTCCAAGCTGGTGCCAATATTAATTCGACTTTAGCTATATATCCTTTTTCTTTAAATGCTTTTATAATATCTTCTTCAATGACATCCATAGCAGGGCAACCACTATATGTTGGTGTAATTTGCACCTCAACAATATCTTCAATTACTTGTGCAGATCGAACCACACCCATTTCCATAATTGATAAAACCGGAATTTCGGGATCTGAAACTGTTTCTAGAATTTCGAATAGTTTTTGATCAATATGTATTAACCGTTCTGTCATTTTTTACCAATTCATGTTTGGATAGCTTCTTTGCATAAATTGCATTTCAGCTAAAATATAGCCCATGTGCTCGCTATGAATTCCTTGTTTACCGCCTTTTTGAAAATATTTTACATCAGGTGTTTGCAAGGTTGCATCTGTCAAAATTTCTTTTACTTTTTTATAAAATGATTCTTTTAATAAACTTACGTCTACTCCAATTCCTTCAGAAATCATTGCGTTATCTGCGTCTGTTTTATGAAATAACTCATCGGTAAACTCCCATAAATCATTAATTGCTGTTTGAATTCTGTTATGACTTTCTTCAGAACCATCACCTAATCGTTTGATCCAATCTGAAGAAAAACGAGTATGATATGATACTTCCTTAATGCTTTTTTTTGCTATTGCAGAAAGTGTTTCATCTTTGCTATTTTGCAATTCTGAAAGCAAGAGTAAATGGAAAATATCAAAAAAGAATTGCCTTGTTATCGAATAAGCAAAATCATGATTTGGCTGCTCTACAAGCAGAACATTTTTGTAATCTCTTTCTTTACGAAGAAAAGCAATAGTATCTTCTGTAACTCCATCTCCTTGTAATTTGGAGGCATATTGATAATAACTTCTCACTTGACCAAGTAAGTCTAATGATGTATTAGTGATGGCTATATCTGTTTCTAAACTTGGTCCGTGACCACAAAGCTCCCCTAAACGTTGTCCTAAAATTAGAGCGTTGTCAGCTATTCCATATATATATTGAACCAAATTTTCTCTCATTTTACATATGTTTTAGTTCATCTGGTAGTTCATAAAAAGTGGGGTGACGGTATACTTTATCTGTTGCTGGTTCAAAAAACTCTGCATTATCATCTGGATTTGAAGCGGTGATTTGAGCAGATGGAACGACCCAAATACTAACACCTTCGCTTCTTCTTGTATATACGTCTCTTGCGTTTTCTAATGCCATAGTTGCATCACTTGCATGAAGAGAGCCACAGTGGCGGTGTTCTAATCCATTTTTACTTCTTACAAATACTTCCCAAAGAGGCCAATTCTTCATAGTTTGTTTGATTATAGGTTGTAGGTTTAACTTTTTACCACCTAAATTATACTGCTAAATTTAGTTTTTTGTTTTCTTGTTTCTCTGCGTATGCCATTGCAGCATCTCTAACCCATTTTCCGTTTTCCCAAGCATTTATTCGTGCTGAGATACGTTCTTTGTTACATGGTCCATGGCCTTTTACTACTTGCCAAAATTCATCCCAATTCATTTCACCGAAATCATAGGATTGTTTCTCTTCATTCCATTTCAAATCTGGGTCTGGTATAGTTAAACCAATCATTTCGGCTTGTGGAACGGTTTGGTCGATAAATTGTTGACGTAAATCGTCATTACTTTTTCGTTTTAACTTCCACTTCATGGATTGTTCTGTATGTATAGATTCTGCATCTAAAGGCCCTAGCATCATTAAAGATGGCCACCACCAGCGATTTAAGGCGTCTTGAGCCATATCTTTTTGTTCTGGTGTACCTTCTGCTAAAGTCATCATGATTTGAAAACCTTGCCTTTGGTGAAAACTTTCTTCTTTACAAACCCGAACCATTGCTCTTGCATAAGGTCCGAATGAAGTACTACACAATGGAACTTGATTTATAATTGCTGCTCCATCTACGAGCCAACCAATTGCTCCCATGTCTGCCCAAGTTAAAGTTGGGTAATTAAAAATACTGGAGTATTTTGCCTTACCTGAATGCAATTGTTCGTACAATTCTTCACGAGAAATGCCTAATGTTTCACAAGCAGAATATAAATATAAACCGTGACCCGCTTCGTCTTGAATTTTAGCTAATAAAGCTACTTTTCGTTTTAACGAGGGAGCGCGTGTTACCCAATTTCCTTCTGGAAGCATTCCTACTATTTCAGAATGTGCATGTTGAGACATTTGACGAATATGTGTTTGACGGTATTTTTCGGGCATCCAATCTTTTGGTTCGATTTTTTCGTCGCGGGCAATTTTTGCATCAAATAAATCTTCTAAATTTTTTACTTCTTTGTCTGACATATTTTTTTGGTAATTAGTCGTTAGTATTTAGTTATAAATAATAATTCTATTCTCTTTTTTATTTAATATCCGAAATCTACTACTACTTTATCGGTTGTTGGTACAGCTTGACAACTTAAAACCAGACCACGAGCTACTTCATGAGCGTCCAAAGCATAATTAACTTTCATTTCTACTTCACCCTCTATAACCATACATTTGCATGTGCTGCAAACACCTCCTTTGCAGGCAAAAGGCAAATCTGCTCCAGCTGCTAATGCAGCGTCTAAAACAGTATCATATTCATCTTCCATAACAAAGTGAAATTCTTTTCCACCATCAATAATAGTAACATCAGTTCCTGTAGCTTTATGCTCTACTATTCTTTGTATTCTAAGTTTATCTTCATCTGTAATTGATGATGTAAAAAGTTCGTAATGTACATTTTCTTTATCTAAACCCGCAGTAACTAATTCATCTCGGATAAGAAATATCATTTCTTTAGGTCCACAAATAAAACATTCGTCAACAGAAGGAACGTCAATAATTTTACTGGTAATAACGCGTAACTTTTCTTTTGTAAAACGCCCGTTTAACAATTCAATATTTCTGCTTTCTTTAGTCAAGAAATGAAAAATTTCAAAACGATCAAAATATTTATTTTTAAGTTGCTCTATTTCTTCTTTAAAGATAATAGTTTTTACACTTCTATTCAAATAAAATAATTTAAAGGTACTGTTTGGCTCTAATGCTAAATGAGTTTTTAAAATTGAAAGTATTGGAGTTATTCCACTTCCTGCAGCAAAAAATATATAATTTTTAGGTGTTTTTAAATTGACCGGTACATTAAAAAAACCATTTGGAGGCATAATTTCGAGCACATCTCCTTTTTTTAATGTATCATTTACAAAAGTTGAAAATAAACCTCCATTTATTTTTTTAACCGCAACTTGCCATATATTTTCTACAGGACTTGAACTTAATGAATACGATCTTCGAACATCTAAACCTTCAATTGAAGCTTTTAATGTGAGGTATTGTCCTTGTTTATATTGAAATTCTGAAACTAATTCATTTGGAATTTGAAATGTAATGACCGAACAATCTCTTGTTTCTTTGTATATATCTTTAATTTGTATGCTATAAAACTTTGCCATTTTATTTAAATATTAAAACTAACAAATGTTAGTTTACTATGCAAATTTAGTAAAAATAATTTAATGTAGCGAAAACATTGTGTGTTTTTTTTACATTGAATTTTAGTTAACAACGCCTTTTAGCAAAACTTCTACCATATGGGTTTTAAGGGCTGATTCTGTAAGTTCTTTTTTCTTACCATACCAAAGATAAAGTGTTCTTAAAGTAGATAGCATTGAAAAAATTATAACTTCGAGGTTTAAGTTTTTAATTTCGTTTGAAGATATACCTGCTTTTATTATGTTTCTAAAGTTTTCTTCATATTCTTCACGCATTTTTATAAAAAGTAATAACTCGTTATTGGTTAAGTGCATCCAATCGTTATTTAAACAAGCTAATGCTTCTGGGTTTTTTATTGTTATATCAATATGCAGTTGAATTACCTTTTCTATTTTTTGAATTGAAGTTGTTTCAGAATTTACAATTTCATTAATTCTATTGGTAAACTCTTCTGCTATATCGATTACAATTAAAACTAATATTTCTTGTTTTGATTTAATATGATTGTATAAACTAGCCGCTTTTATATCTAATGCTTGAGCTATATCCCTCATGGTTACTGCACTATACCCTTTTTCTTTGAAAAGTTGTGCGGCACAATTAATTATTTCTGTTTTTCTGTCGAGTGGTTTCATAATACCAAAATTAATACATTTGAATTAGCTAGATAACTTTTATTGAAAACAATTTTATTTAATTGTACTTTTGAAATTGAATTATATTTCGTTAACACACCAATTAAAAAATTAAAACACATTTAAAATGGGCTTATTTGATTTGTTAGGTTTTGGAAAAAAATCAGAAAACATAACTAATGTATTGGCTCGTGGAGCTGTTATTTTAGATGTAAGATCAAAAGAAGAATATGTGCAAGGTCATATTAAAGGATCTAAAAATATAGCATTACATGTTTTAAACGACGAAATAGCTAAGGTTAAAAAATGGAACAAACCCATAATTACTTGTTGCCGTTCTGGCATGAGAAGCGCACAGGCTATAGCAATTTTGAAAAAAAATGACATAGAATGTTTTAATGGTGGAGCATGGCAGAGTTTAGAGCGTAAATTATAAATTTAGTTCATTTCTTTATTTGGTTTAAATAATACTAGAATTTTAAAATTTAAATCTTGGGTAGTTTGATGTTAAAGCATTAATTTTATGTTTTATGCTTTTTGTAAATTTTTGGTGCCTTTCGGAATTCGGATTAAAAGGTAGGTGTAATAATGATTTTTGAATAGAATCTACCTCTTCCATAGTTTTTAAACTTTCATCAGAAACATAGTTTTCTGAAAAACGTTCCCAAATATAATCGATAGCTGTTTGGTTTGGATGCAACATATCTTTGGCATAGAAACGATAATCTCGAAGTTCGTCCATCATGATTTCGTAGCTTGGAAAATAGGTTGAAGGTTGAAGGTTTTGGGAATGAACTGCTGCAATTAGATGCGATTTACTTAAAGTGTTTTCTACAAATCCATCTTTAATGTGACGAACAGGTGAAACGGTGAAAATGAAATTACAATTTGGATTTACTTTTTGTATTAATTCGACAGTGTTTTGTATTGATTTATGGATAATTTCTACCGAAAGAATCTCTTTTATAAATTTTTTTTGAGGAACTTTATGGCAATTGGCTGCAATTTCGTTGGATTCTATATTTCTGTAAATCCATGAAGTTCCGAAAGTAATAATTATATGTGTTGAACTGATTATTTGTTTATTTGTTGAACTGATTAATCCGTTTAAAGTCGAAAGAAGCTCATCTTTATTAGGGTTTGATAATTCGGAATGCACCTCATAACAATGCCATTGTTCGTTATGAAAAAAAATGTCTTTTTCAGAAAATTCGATTTTGTTTACAATTCGATTCACTAATTTTTCAATTGAAACTGGATTGAATATAATTCCGAATGGATTGGATGTATTTTGGAATTTAAAATATTGGAATTTTTGAGCCATGTTTTCTGCAAAACACGAACCCAAAGCCATTATGTTACTTTGATAATTTATAGGGTTTTGGTCTCGAAACTTCGGGATTTGGATTGGAATTTTTGTGGTGAATTGCATAGTTAAATATTGAAAGACCTGAAGGGTTTTAAAAACCTGTTAGGTCTAGTCTTTGGTTATTTTTTAAAATTTCAAGATAGGTATTTATATACAATTCGTTCCAAAAAACTATATATTTCTAGAATGTAATTACCTGTATTTCTATCCGTAATATTTTCAAACAATTTTTTACAACAAACCTTTTACATCTTGACAATTCCATAATTGAAAATGAATACGACCAAAACATCATTACTAGTGTTGGGAATTGCTTCTTTTTGATACACCAAAAATGAAGTTTATTTTTTTTTATGAATTTGGTACGAATCATGTGATTTATGATTTTAACTCAAACTCAAATGTAAAAGATTTACTGAAAAATTAAATTAATTTCTTGTAAATGTGGACTTATAAACAAACGTCCCATCTGGCTCTGTCACGGTTTCTTTTATAATTAATTCGTTATCATCCAATTTTTCAATTGTATAGCTATATTCATAAATCATTGGGTCAAAATTTGTATTTGAAATGGTTAAAGTAGCTCCGTTTAAAACCCAATTAGAAGTTTCTATTTCATTTAATTCACAAGAAGTATTGTAACCATTAAAAGTTATTTCCCCATTAGAAAAAAATTCTTGAAAATCTCTACTTGAAGCACATTCATGTTCGTAATTTTCAAAAGCTCCATTATTTATTGTACCTCCTTTAACATACCATTTTCCTAACAAGTTTTGTGAGTTAATAGTATTGGTATTTGAGTCATCATCACTAGAACAAGAAGTAAGCGTAAGTACAACAATACTAAATAGATAAAGTAGTTTTTTCATGTTTTGTATTTTTATTAATGTGTGTAAATAAAAAAACAGTTTTGCAGATCTTTTAACATTTGTTTTGAATTTGTCTTTTAATTTTTAGCTTTTTTTAATGCCTTTTTCTCTGCTTTCTCTGCTTTTTTTGCTTCAATTTCTATTTTCTTTATTTCAATTTCGGCTTTTTTTGTTTCGATTGAGGTTTTTAAAGCGTTAATTGTATTTGTAGAAGTTTCAATTTTAGCATTATTTTTTTTAATCTTTTCGGCAGCTTCTTCAACTTGATTGGAATTTAACTCGTTTTTCAAATTGGTTAATTCTCCTTCTAATTTTATGTTTTTAGTTTCCGTTTTTGCTTTTTTCTTTTCCTCTTTTTTTAGATAATCTTCGTCTGTAAACTGTTTTCTTTGCATTTGCATCAGCATTCTTAATTGCTCTTGTTGCATTCTCATTTGTTGTTGTTGCATCAACATTTGTTGATTTTGTTGAATCATGCGTTGCTGATTTTGCATTTGCATGTTTGTATTATAACCCTGTGAAAACATACACAAAGGCAATAAAGTTAATAGAATTATTGAAATTATATTTTTCATGATTTATTTTTTAATTTATTAAATATAAGACCCTACTTTCTCCAAAGCATCTTTAATTCCCTCTACCTTTTTTCCTTTTCCTGAAGCGAAAAAAGGTTGTCCGCCGCCATTTCCATCAATTAATTTAGCTAATTCTCTAATAATATTTCCTGCATTTAATGCTTTTTCGGCAACTAATTCTTTTGAAATATAGCAATGAATATTTGGTAAATTATCTTCAATTGAAGCTAAAAACACAAATGAATTTGACTGTGATGTACCTAATACTTGTGTCAAATCTTTTGTTGCACTCATAGACAAATTAACTTGTTTTGCTAGAAAGTGAATTCCGTTTATTTCTTGAAATTGAGATACCAAACTATTTTTTAATCCTTCAATTTTATCTTTTACTAATTGCTCTACTTGCTTTTTTAGTTTTGCGTTTTCCTCCTGAATTGCATTTACAGATTTTAAAACATCTTGAGGATTTTTTAATGTTTCTTTAATTTCTGTTAGCGTATTTTCTTGGTTTTGGTAAAAATTCTTCACAGCATCGCCAGTTATAGCTTCTATTCTGCGAATACCCGCGGCAACAGCACCTTCTGAGATAATTTTGAAATGCCAAATATCGGCTGTGTTTTTCACGTGAATTCCGCCACAAAGCTCTTTGCTTTCGCCAAATTCTATCATGCGCACATTGTCGCCATATTTTTCACCAAACAAAGCCATTGCTCCTTTGTCTAATGCTTCTTGTATTGGTATATTTCTATGTTCATGCAACTGCAATTGGGCTTCAATTTGTGCATTTACAGAAGTTTCCACTTGACGGATTTCCTCTTCTGAAACTTTAGAAAAATGCGAAAAATCGAAACGCAAATTATTTGAATTTACCAACGAACCTTTTTGCTCAACATGAGTTCCTAAAATTGTTCGCAAAGCCAGATGCATTAAATGCGTAGCTGAATGATTTTTTGCTGAAGCTGTTCTTAAATTCGTATTTACTTTTGCTCTAAAGTGTCCTTCAATAGTGGCTGGTAAACTTTTAGTTGTATGTTGAATAAGATTATTTTCTTTTTTTGTATCGATGATTTCAATTGACTCGTTTGCTGAAAATAAAGTTCCTTTATCTCCAACTTGCCCACCACCTTCAGGATAAAATGGGGTTGCGTCTAAAACAATTTGATACAGAACACCTTCTTTTTTAGAAACAACTTTTCGAATACGAGTAATTTTAACTTCATTTTCGGTTTGGTCATAACCTACAAAAGTTTCTACGTTTCCTGGAATTAAAACCGACCAATCTTCAGTTGAAACTTCCGACGCTGCTCGGGAACGGTTTTTTTGTTCTTGCATGGCTTTTTCAAAACCTCCTTCGTCTAGTCCGTAGCCTCGTTCTCTTAATATTAAAGCTGTTAAATCTATTGGAAATCCAAAAGTGTCAAACAATTCAAAAGCTTTTGCTCCTTGAACTTCCTTTTCTTTTGCATCATTAATAACTTTGTCTAACAATTGCAATCCTTGATCTAAAGTTCTTAAAAAAGAAGCCTCTTCTTCACGAATTACGTTAGTAACTAAAGTTTGTTGCGATTTGATTTCAGGAAAAAATTCTCCCATTTGATTAGCTAAAACCTCAACTAGTTGATAAATAAAAGGTTCTTTTGTATTTAAAAATGTAAATCCGTAACGAATAGCACGACGCAAAATTCTACGAATTACATAACCTGCACCTGTATTTGAGGGTAATTGACCATCTGCAATAGCAAAAGCCACTGCACGAACGTGATCAACAATTACACGAATGGCAATATTCGTTTTGTTTTGTTCTTTAGATTCTTCACTATCGTTCAGAATGACATTATTAGGTGTATATTTAAATCCTGTAATTTGTTCTACTTTTTCAATAAGTGGTGTAAAAACATCGGTGTCATAATTAGAAGTTACGTTTTGCATTGCCATACATAAACGTTCAAACCCCATTCCGGTATCCACGTGTTGAGCTGGTAGTTTTTCTAAAGAACCGTCAGCCTTACGGTTGAATTCCATAAATACATTATTCCAAATTTCCACTACTTGAGGATGATCTGCATTTACTAATGAAAAACCTGAAACAGCTGCTCTTTCTTCGTTGGTACGTAAATCGATATGAATTTCAGAACAAGGGCCACAGGGGCCTTGATCGCCCATTTCCCAAAAGTTATCTTTTTTATTTCCTTTTATAATACGGTCTTCGTGTACATATTGTTTCCACAAATCAAAAGCTTCTTGGTCAAAAGGCACATTTTCTGAAGGATTACCTTCAAAAACTGAAACATAGATTCTATCCTTATCTAATTTTAAAACTTCTGTTAAAAACTCCCAAGACCAATTAATAGCTTCCGTTTTGAAATAATCTCCAAAAGACCAGTTTCCTAACATTTCAAACATTGTATGATGATAAGTGTCAAAACCAACATCTTCTAAATCGTTATGTTTACCTGAAACACGAAGGCATTTTTGTGTGTCGGCAATTCGATTACTTTTTGGCAGAGCATTTCCTAAAAAATATTCTTTAAACTGGGCCATTCCTGAGTTATTAAACATCAACGTTGGATCATCTTTTAACACAATAGGTGCCGATGGAACGATTAAATGTCCTTTTGATTCAAAAAATTGTAAAAATTGCTTTCTTATTTCTTCTGATTTCATTTTTTTATATTAAATATTTTGTAACTTTTATTCGTTTTAAAAGTTTTTAAATTAAAACGCCGATTAGAATGTAACATTTCTTAAATTTGTTTTCATAATCAAGGTCCCTTATTATAATTTGGGACAAAAATACTATATTTTAAATAATGTCTAAGGTAAAATATTATTACGATCCAGAAAATTTATCCTATAAAAAAATTCATCGCAATAAATGGAGTAAAATTGGCTACTTTTTATTGTTTTTATTAGCCGCAGGTTTATTTGGTTTATTAAGTTTTATTATTTTGATAAACAGCAGTTATCTTGAAACACCTAAAGATAAATTACAAGCAAGAGAAATTAAGAACATGAGTATTAATTACAGATTATTAAATAAAAAAATTGATCAAATAGAAGAAGTTTTAGAAGCTATAGCTGATAGAGATAACAATATTTATAGGGTATATTTTAACGGCGAAGCTATTTCAAAAGAACAACGAAAAGAAGGTTTTGGAGGGGTAAATAGATATAAAGAATTACTGGGATTTAAAAATTCTGAATTGGTGCTTAAAACCACCAAAAGAATTGATGTATTGACAAAAGAATTGGTTATTCAATCCAAATCTTTAGACGAAATCATAAGCTTAGCAAAAGGAAAAGAAAAACTCTTAGCAGCTATTCCAGCAATACAGCCCGTAAAAAATGAACAATTAAAGCGTATGGCATCTGGTTTTGGATATAGAAGTGACCCGTTTACAAAAGCAAGAAAAATGCATTATGGAATGGATTTTACTGCAGCTCAAGGCACACCTATTTATGCGTCTGGTGACGGAGTTGTAAAAAATGCTGACAATTCATTGTCTGGCTATGGAAATCATATTGAAATAAATCACGGATTTGGATATGTAACTTTATACGCCCATTTGAGCAAATATAAAGTCAGAAAAGGTCAAAAAGTTAAGCGTGGTGATGTTATTGGATACATTGGAAGTACAGGTAGAAGTCAGGCACCACATTTGCATTATGAAGTAATAAAAGACGGTAAGAAAGTAAACCCCCTTAATTTTTATTATGGTAGTATTTCAGCTGAAGAATACATTAATATTTCTACAATAGCCAATCAAGAAAATCAATCATTGGATTAATACATAACATACATGTACATCGAATTACCTTCAGATAAATTATATTTTAGCATTGGAGAAGTTGCAAAAGCTTTTAATGTTAATGCCTCTTTGATTCGTTTTTGGGACAAAGAATTTGACGTTTTAAAACCAAAAAAAAATGCAAAAGGCAATAGAAAGTTTAGCCAAGAAGACATAAAAAATCTCCAATTAATTTATCATTTAGTTAAAGAACGAGGCTTTACACTTGAAGGCGCAAAATTACATTTAAAAGAAAACCAACAAAAAACTTTAGACAAATTTGATATCATATCAAAATTAGAGTCAATTAAAAATAAATTAATAAAATTTAAAGAAGGTATCTAATTTTATTAAAAAAAAATGAAACTATTCAAGCTTAGAATAGACTAATAATGTATATCTGAACTTGGGGTCAGATTAAAATTTAAATTTAAAACTAGAAATTATGAAAAAATGG
>NZ_CAWUTS010000087.1:0-26623 GCF_963925415.1 uncultured Flavobacterium sp.
GATATTGTTTTGTTGAAAATTAATGTTTAACAAAATAAAATTTAAAATTATGAAATTAAGTTTAGACGCTCTAAAAGAAAGAGCAGAAGCAACAGCTTCTACAGAATTAATGGCTACTATATCTGGTGGTACAGCGAATGAGTGTCATATTGTTGACGGAGGTACACTACCGGAGATTCTTGTAACTGCACCTAGAAAAAGATAGATGCTATTTTTTAGAAAGCAGGGTATAACCCCTGCTTTTTTTTAGTAAAACGATTAAAACGATGTTATTTTACTAAAAAATAATGTTTAATAAAATAAAAATTTTAATTAAGAAATTAAGTTTAGACGTTCTAAAAGAAAGAGCAGAAGCAACAGCTTCAACAGAGTTGTTAGCAAGTATTTCTGGTGGTGTGAATAATGATCGTCGTGATCGTATTGAAGAACACTGTGAGGAAGGTTTAGGTCCATGTGAAACTAAAACAGTTTATATAAAGCAAGTAGTTGCTACTTGCTTTATTATATAATATTAAGATTTATGAAAAAATTTATTTTTTGTGTTTTTGTCTATATTTTTGTTTCTTGTACAAATAAAATTGTAAAAGAAAAAAGTCTAAATTTTGAATACGATGGATATATTCTACTAAACTTAAAATTAGATAACAAAAGACAAGGAATCTTTATATATGATACGGGGTCGCCCTTTCTTTGTATCGATAGTTTGTACTATTTAAATAGTAATTTCTATCATAAAAAATTAATGCACGCAAAGGCAGGAGGAATTGGTAATACAACACAAACAATAAAAGTTGTTTTAGATACTATTAACTATTCCATAAACTCTTCACAAAATGGAATTTCTACAAAAACACCTATATTAAATTTAAAAGATATTGCTGGCAAAGACATTGATGGAATTGTAGGTATCGAAACATTTTTTGATAAAATGTATAAAATTGACTACATCGCAGAAAAAATAACTTTTGTTTTAGATGCAAAAAAGCACCATTTAGTTCCTGTAGAATTTGAAAACAATAGAAGTTATATTTATTTAGAGATTGTACTTAAAGACGAAAACAAAATAAAAGGTAAGTTTTTAATAGATTCGGGTTCTGGTGCAACTATAATAAATAGTTCCTTTTTTAAAGAATACAACATTGAAAATAGCTCTTTTTTAAAAGCAAAATACACAACAATTGGAGGAGTAGGTGGTGAATCCGCAGGATATAGTTTTTTTACAAAAAACATTATTTTTGATAAATATAGCATTTCTAATTTCGTTATTGATATTTCAACTGATACATTGGGGGCATTGTCTAACAGAGAGTATATTGGTATCGTAGGAAATGATATTTTAGAAAAATTTGATGTGATTTTTAACTTTAAAGAAAGTAAAATGTGGACAAAACCCAACAAAAGTTTTGATAAAAAAAACGCATCTCTTTTTAAAAGTTTTTCGGTTATTGATAGAACAGATATCAATAAAGGATGGAAAGTTAGTTCTATTTACGAAAATACAGAAGCGTTTAAGTCTGGACTTCGCTTAAATGATATTATTATAGAAATTAACGGTATAGATGTAAAAAAGATGGATAGAAAACAGTTTTTTACAAATATAAAACCAGGAGATGAAATGAACCTAACAGTCAAAAGAGAGCGGCAAGAGCTAAAAATAAATTTTAAATTAGACCAGTTTTTGATAAATGAAAAATGAAATAATCAACACCATCAAACTCCTCATCTACAAAGAAAACCCTTCTTTGCTAGAAAAAGTAGCTGCTTTGCATTTAGCTAAATTAGGAGTAGAGTTAGAAACACTTCGTGACGATCAAGCAAAATATATTGGCGTACCGGTTGAAGGACCATACAAACCAGAATATTACAGATACTAAATAATTGCTTTAGATTGTTAAACAACAATGTGTTGTTTTAAAATTTAACCCTTTCATTAAACTGAAATAAATTCAGCTTTATGGTGAGGGTTTTTTTTGGCAATTGCTAATACAAACCGAACTATACATTCTTTAACTTTTTTTAACATAAGAAGTGAAACGCGCGATTCAAAAACAAAAATCCCAAACTCTATCGAATTTGGGATTTTTATATTTTTAAAGTTTCTAAAACTTACGCTTCAAAAGGAACAATAGATACAAATGATTTATTATCTCTTTTTTTCTGAAAATGAACAAGTCCGTCAACTCTTGCATGTAAAGTATGATCTTTACCCATGTAAACGTTTTCACCCGGATTGTGTTTAGAACCTCTTTGTCTTACGATAATGTTTCCAGCAATTGCAGCTTGACCACCATAAATCTTAACGCCTAAACGTTTTGATTCTGATTCTCTACCATTTTTGGAACTACCGACACCTTTTTTGTGAGCCATGATGTTTTGGTTTTATAAGTTAATATTAAAATTAAACAGCTTTATCGTCGTCTAATTTTTCCTCTTTTTTTAAGTCTTCTTTTTTAGCCGCTTTTGCTTTTGGCTCTTTAGCTGCTGCTTCCTTTTTAGGAGCCGCTTTTGCTTTTGGAGCTTTTACTTCAGCAACTGTTTTTTCCACAATTTCTTGAGCTTTAGCTGGAGCTTCTTTTTTTGCCTCTTCCTTTTTAGGAGATGCTTTTTTTGAACCAGATGCTAAAATCTCTTCTATTACAATTTGAGTGAAAGACTGTCTGTGACCGTTTTTCTTTTTGTATCCTTTTCGTCTTTTCTTTTTGAAAACGATAACTTTATCTCCTTTTAAGTGTTGTAACACTTTGGCTTCAACAGAAGCACCTTCTATAGCGGGGGCGCCTACAGTAATTGTACCATTCGCGTCTAATAAAAAAACTTTATCAAAAATAACTTTTGATCCTTCGTCTTCTGCTAAACGGTGTACAAAAACTTTTTGGTCTTTGCTAACTTTAAATTGTTGCCCTGCTATCTCTACGATTGCGTACATAACAATGTGTTTAAATTAATTTTTTTAAGGTTGCAAATATACAATTAAATACAATATTTACAATACTTTACTTGTTTTATTTTTTTTAACTTTTTTTTAGTCAGATTCTGTAACTTTTTTTCGAAATTAGCAACTCATATAAAACAATTAATTTCATTTTATGAAAAAATCATTAATAGCTTTAAGCTCCATGCTTATGATAGGAAGTATTTCTAGCGCTCAAAACGTAGCTTTTGAAGAATTTGATTTAGACAATGGCCTTCACGTTATTCTTCATCAAGACAACTCGGCACCAGTAATCATTACCTCAGTAATGTATCATGTAGGCGCAAAAGACGAACAACCGAATCGAACTGGGTTTGCTCACTTTTTTGAACACCTGTTGTTTGAAGGCACAAAAAACATAGAAAGAGGTGAATGGTTTAAAATTGTAACTGCAAATGGCGGTCAAAATAATGCTAACACATCTGATGACAGAACCTATTATTATGAGGTTTTTCCTTCTAACAATCTAGAACTGGCTTTATGGATGGAATCTGAACGATTAATGCATCCCGTAATTAATCAAATTGGTGTTGATACACAAAACGAAGTAGTAAAAGAAGAAAAAAGGCTTAGAGTTGACAACCAACCATATGGCAATATTTTTAAAGCCGTAAAAGAAAACTTATTTAAAGTTCATCCTTATAAATGGACAACTATTGGTGAAATGGAACATTTAGATGCTGCTACATTAGAAGAGTTTCAGGCATTTAACAAAAAATTCTACATCCCCAATAATGCTGTTTTAGTGGTTGCAGGTCAATTTGAAAAAGGGCAAGCTAAAGAATGGATTCAAAAATATTTTGGTTCTATAGCAAAAGGAACACCTGTTGTTAAAAACAAAGCCGAAGAAGCTCCAATTACAGAAACTATAACTGCAACTTGGGAAGACTCTAACATTCAAAAGCCTATGTATCTACAAGCGTATAGAACTCCCTCTATGAAAACTAGAGAAGCTAGAGCCTTAGATATGTTGTCTACTTATTTATCAGACGGAAAAAGTTCTGTTTTATATAAAAAAATGGTTGATGATAAAAAAATGACACTTCAAGTAGGGGCATTTAACAACGCTCAAGAAGATTATAGTATGTATCTAATTTATGCTTTGCCAATGGACGGTTTCACCAAAGAAGAAATTCAAACCAATATTGACGAAGAAATTCAAAAAATTCAAAACGAACTAATTTCGGATAAAGATTTAGAAAAATTAAATAATATTTTTGAAAATCAATATGTAAACAGCAATACTAGTGTGGAAGGAATTGCTAGTAATTTAGCAACCTATTACATGCTATATGGAGATGTTAATTTAATCAATACCGAATTAGCTATTTACCAGTCTATAACTAAAGAAGAAATTAGAAATGTTGCTGTAAAATATTTAAATCCAAATCAAAGATTATTATTAGACTATATACCCGTAACTGATAAATCTATAAAATAAGAACATAAAGATGAAAAAAATAGTAACTATTATAACCTGTTTGTTCTGTATGACGACACTTATAGCTCAAGATAGACCAATGCCAAAATCTGGCCCAGATCCTAGTATTAATATCAAATCACCCGAAACTTTTACGCTAAAAAATGGCATGAAAGTAATGGTTGTAGAGAATTCAAAACTGCCTCGAGTTTCTTTTAATTTGTCTATTGACAACATTCCTTATTCGGAAGGTAATAAAAAAGGGGTTTCTGACATATTAAGTGACATGATTGGAAATGAAACCGACAAAACATCAAAGGAAGCTTTTAATGAAGAAATTGATTTTTTAGGGGCTAACATTAATTTCTTTTCAAGTGGCGCCAGCGCCAGAGGCTTATCAAAATATTCAGAAAGAATATTAGAATTAATGGTTGAAGGTGCTTTAGAGTCAAAATTTACTCAAGAAGAATTTGACAAAACTAAAACCCGAATTATTGAAGCCATTAAATCCGACGAAAAAAATGTTTCTTCAAATGCAAGAAAAGTAGAAAATGTTTTGGTCTATGGCATTAAACATCCTAATGGAGAATATACAAGTGAAGAAACCATAAACAACGTAACTCTTAACGATATAATATTAGACTATAATACTTATTTTACTCCTCAAAACGCTTATTTAGTTGTTATTGGTGATGTAAAATTTAAAGACATTAAAAAACAAATAGAAAAGATTTTTAAAAATTGGAAAAAAACAACAGCTCCAAGCATTGCTTTCACAGAGCCAAAAGACGTGCAATCTTCTCAAATTAATTTTGTTGATATGTCAAATGCCGTACAATCTGAAATAGCAGTTGTTAATGTTTCAAATTTAAAAATGACTGATACTGATTACTATGCCGCTTTATTAGCAAACCAAATTCTTGGTGGTGGTGGTGAAGGACGTTTGTTTTTAAACTTGCGTGAAAAAAACGCTTGGACTTACGGATCGTATTCAACAGTAGGCTCAGGAAAATATACTTCTAAATTTAGAGCGACTGCATCTGTTAGAAATACAGTAACAGACAGCGCTATTGTAGAGATTTTTAACGAAATCAAACGCATGAGAACTGATTTGGTTTCTGATGAAGATTTAAAAAATGCCAAAGCTAAATATGTGGGTAACTTTGTAATGCAAATTGAAAAGCCAGAAACAGTAGCCCGATATGCGTTAAACAAAGAAACTCAAAATTTACCTGATGATTTTTATGAAAAATACATTAAAAACATTAATGCAGTAACTGCCGAAGACATTAAATCTGCCGCAAACAAATACTTTTTAGCGGATAAGTTAAGAGTTGTTGTGGTTGGAAAAGCAGCTGATGTTTTGACCGGTTTAGAAAAAATTGGTATTCCAATTATGTATTTTGATCGTTTTGGAAACAAAGTAGAAAAACCTGTAATCAAAAAAGAAATTCCAAAAGGAGTTACTGCTAAAACAGTTATAGAAAGTTACATAAATGCAATTGGCGGCGAAAAAACTTTAAAAGAAGTGAAATCTACTTTAATTACATCAAAAGCATCCATTCAAGGACAAGAATTGAATATGACTGCAAAGGCATCAAACGATAAAAAAATGTCTGTAGAAATGTCTGTATCTGGAATGACTATGATGAAAATGGTCGTAAATGAAAAAGGAGCTTATGAAATCCAACAAGGAAACAGAAAAGATTATGAAGGAGACGAATTAAACAGACTAAAAGAAACAGCATATACTTTTTCAGAATTATTATTAGTAAACAACTCTGATGTAGTTTTAAAAGGAATTGAGTCTGTAAATGGTTCAGATGCTTATGTACTTATGTTTGGTAAAAAATCTATGATGTATGATGTGGAAACGGGCTTAAAAGTTTCTGAATCTGTAGAACTAGAACAAGGTGGACAAACAATGACTCAAGTTACTTATTTTAGCGATTATAAAGAAGTTAAGGGTATAAAATTTCCATACACCACTACTTTAAATGTAGGCATGGAATTAAAGTTCATTACACAAGAAGTTAAAATCAACGAAGGTGTATCAGGTGCTGACTTTGAATAATTAAAAAAAGACAATAACAAAAAAGCCATTCTTTAAAAAGAATGGCTTTTTTTATGTGATTAAATTTTGAATTTACAACTGTTTGCGGCTCGAAAAGTAAACCCCTAACAATACAACAAAGGCCCCAATTCCTTGAACAAAAGTTAAGGTTTCGTTCATTATAAAATAACCCAATAAAATTGCAACAACCGGTATTAAATAAGTAACTGAAGAAGCAAAAACAGGTGAAGAAATTTGAATCAATTTAAAAAATAAAATATTAGACAAGCCGGTTCCAACAACTCCTAAAACAGCAATATAACCAAGCGAAGTTAGTACTTTTTGTTGATGAACTGTTTCAAAAAAACCAGAGAAATAAAGAATAACTAAAGCTGGAACCAGCATCACAACAAAGTTTCCGGTACTTATAGTTAAAGGCTTTAAGTCTGACAGATGTTTTTTAATCAAATTAACATTTATTCCGTAACAAATAGATGCTAAAACGATCAACAATGCATAATAATAATTTTCTGTAGTATTTTCTCCATCTCCAAATAAAACCAACAACACACAACCTATAAAACCGATAATTACACCAAAAATTTGCCTGCGTTGCACATCTACTTTAAAAAATAAAATGCCAAAAATTAAAGCATTTAATGGTGTTAGTGAATTTAAAATGGAACTTATAGAGCCGTCAATTTTAGACAAAGCTACCGCAAACAAATAAGCAGGCAAAAAAGTTCCCATTAACGCCGTAAGCGCAATAAATTTCCATTTATGATGCGGTATTTTAGCAATGTGTTTAAACCCAACCAAAAGTAAAAATGCTGCGGCAAACAAAATACGCAAACTTCCCATTTGAACAGGACTAACACCCTTTAATCCCAGTTTCATTAGCAAAAAAGAACTGCCCCATACACAACCTAAAAAAACAAGCAAATACCATTTTTTATTCTTTTCCATAACTGATAATTTTTCAGCTGTAAAATTGAGATTTTATTTTGAAAGAATCATAAGAAATTTTTAACACTTTTATATGTACTTTGTGTTAATCTAAAAAAATGAAAATTGTATCTTTACAAAGAATTAAATTAATTAGGTGTAAAAATGAAAACATTAAAAATAACAGTATTTATTGCATTAGCATGCATGATTTTTAGTTGTAAAAATGATAATTTGTCTCAAACTGTTGAACCATTTCCTATTGAAACTATTGCTGCTAATTTAAAAACATCTTCTTTTGAAATTGAAGGTATGACTTGTGCGATAGGATGTGCTGCATTAATTGAAAAAAAAATATCAAAATTAGAGGGCGTTTCAAAAGCTGAAGTAGATTTTGAAACCAAAACTGCTACCGTAATTTATGATGCACATAAATTAAATCAGGAAAAACTTACCAAAACTGTTGAGGACATTGCAAATGGAGCTTTATATAAAGTTTCTAAAATTAAATTATAGCTGATTTAAAAAACAATACTTAAAAAGGATGCTTTTTTTATTTCTCCCACTTAATAGTTTCTAACATTCGTTTCATATCATTAGTGATATAGCTTGAAGCTGGTAAAATAGAGTCAAAATTGGGTTTAGTATAAAAATAAACACTTGCCGTTACAAAGTTTTTAGTACTGTCTGTAGCATAAAAAAGAGCGTTTGATGCTGCATCTCCGCCAACCTTATAAAACATGCCATACACCTTTTTATCTGGATTTACATAGGGCTGTTCTACAATCTCGTCAGCTTTTAAAACGTGTAATTTATAAGTAAGCTTTTGCGCATCTATCAATAAGTTTTCCAAATTATTTTTTACAGGCTTATACGTTAGGTAAACAGTCGCTTTCATGCTTGGGTAATGAATTTCTAGTGCGCCATTTTCTTTTGTTTTGAGTTTAGAAAAACTATTGGTTTCTAATGAAAAAGGAAGCTCTGATTTTTTTATGCTGTAAACGGGTTCAGGGTACTCTAATCGCAATTGACTTGTTGCTCTTGGAACAGAAACATCGTTACACGACAGAAAACAAAAAGATAAAATTAAAAGGAGATAAACTTTTTTCATTGAAGTTGTTTTGTTAATCTAAGGTAATCTTTACTTGTTTTATTCTGCGTTTATCAATGTTTTCAATGGTAAATTTACAGGTGTCAAATATAATTTGACTGCTTTTCTTAGGAAAATTACCTGATATTTCTAATAAAAATCCGGCTAATGTTTCGGCTTCACCTTTGGCATTTTCAAACTTTTCTTCATTAACGTCGACTACTCTATAAAAATCTTTTAGACTTACTTTTCCGTCAAATAAATAATTTTTATCATTAATTTTTGTAAAGCTAATGTCTATATCGTCAAATTCATCACTAATGTCGCCCACAATTTCTTCTAGTATGTCCTCTAAGGAAACCAAGCCAGATGTACCGCCATATTCATCAACAACAATGGCCAAATGATTTTTCATTCCTTGAAACTCTTTTAACAAATTATCTAGCTTTTTATTCTCGGGTACAAAAAAAGGAGCGCGTAAAAGGGTTTGCCATTCAAAATCTTTATAATCTATATAAGGTATTAAATCTTTGATAAACAGAACGCCTTCTATATGATCTATTCCATCTTTATAAACTGGTATACGAGAATATCCTTTTTCAATTATTATAGGCATTATTTCATTGAAACTTTCTGAATACTCAAGAGCAAAAATGTCAATTCTGGGACTCATAACTTGCTTAACATCTGTGTTTCCAAAGGTTACAATGCCCTCTAAAATTTTTTGCTCATCAGATGTAGTCTCCTTATGGTCTGTTAATTCTAATGCTTGTGACAATTGGTCTACCGAAAAGTTAGATTTTTGAACACTAAATTTTTTTTCTATGAAAAGTATAATGTTACGCATGGGAACACTTATGGGACTCAAAATTCTGTTTAAAACAGAAATGGGGATAGAAACTTTTTTAGAAAATACAACATTATTTCTACTGGCATAAATTTTTGGTAAAACTTCTCCAAAAAGCAAAATCAGAAATGTTAAAAGAATTACCTCAAGTAAAAACTGAATCAATTTTGAAGAAATACCTCCAAATATTTTTTCGTTTATAGTAGAAAATAAAATTACAATACCTATATTAATAAAATTATTTGCTATTAATATAGTTGCTAATAATTTTTTTGGTTTGCTTAATAAATTTGATATCTGTTTGCCTATACTGCTGTCATTAGCCTCTAAATCATCAAGGTCTTTTTGGTCAAGAGAAAACAAAGCTACTTCTGAACCAGATATGTATGCAGAACATAACAATAAAAAAACAACGCCTAGTATTCCAAAAAATAGGTTGAAATCAATTGCATTAATAAAACTGGAAGGATCTGAGTCCAAATTAATTAGTTTAAGTTAAACATTAAAAAAGCAAAATAAACAATACTATTAGTCTTTTTTATTTAGTATACAAAATTAGTCTTTTTTAGACATCATTTTCATTTGAAGTGAAATTTTGTTTGTTAGCGTCCAAATCTTTTTTAGTTGATAAGAATGTAAATTCGGTTACTTGAATTTCGGTTGTGTATTTTGTGTTTCCATCTTCAGCTTGCCAATTACGTGATTTAATTCGGCCTTCAATATATATTTTATCTCCTTTTGAAAGATATTTTTCACATATTTCGGCTGCTTTGTTTCTAACTACTAAATTATGCCATTCGGTTGAAGTAATTTTTTCACCTGTTGTTTTATTGACATATACTTCATTTGTGGCTAAAGGAAATCTTCCGATACAATTGCCTCCGTCAAAATAATGCATCTTTACTTCGTCACCTAAATGACCTATTAACATAACTTTATTTAATGTTCCGCTCATGGCTTATAGGTTTAAGACTCAAAAGTAGTACTTTTTTTTTAACTGAAATGCCTTTCAATAAAATTATGAATTACAACAGGAAAAGGAATTTTATTTAATGCATTAACAGTCACTCCGTTAAACAAAACAGCATTTATAGAGACTTTTATAAATTGAATGTGTAATTTTTGATGCGACAATTTATGAATAATCTCAAAATCTGTTAAAACAGTATAATTGGTAATTTTAAACGTCGAAGAAAACCGATCCTTAATTAACTTAACTATTTCGCTTTCTGATAATATCGCATGTGATTCTACTAAGGGAAATTCATATAAATTTTGCCATATCCCTTTTTCAATTCGCTTGTGAACGATTGTTTTATGTTCTAAATCTTCAAATACAACATAATTAAAATAGCGATTGGTAACTTTTATTTTTTTGGATTTTATAGGCAATGAATGTACTAACTTATATTGCAAAGCTGCACAACTATCTGCCAAGATGCAAATGCTACAATTTGGACTTTTTGGAACACATTGCAAGGCTCCAAACTCCATTATCGCTTGGTTATAGGTTTGCGCATCTTGTATAGGCAAAATTTCGTTTGCTAATTGTTGAAAAATTTTTTTTGTTGAAGCAATAGATAAATCATTTTCAACTTTATAATACCTGGATAGTACTCTAAAAACATTACCGTCCAACACGGCTACATTTTCATTTACAGAAAAAGAAGCTATAGCAGATGCAGTATATGAGCCAATTCCTTTGAGTTTTATTAATTGATCATAGGTCGTTGGAAAAACTCCATTTAACTCACCTACTACGTGTTTAGCAGTAGCATGAAGGTTACGAGCTCTAGAGTAATAGCCAAGACCTTGCCACAATTTTAACACCTGTTCTTCTTGGGCATTTGCTAAATCAAAAACGCTGGGAAAATTTGATACAAATGATTCAAAATAAGGCAATCCTTGTGCAACTCGTGTTTGTTGAAGAATTATTTCGGAAAGCCAAATAACATACGAATCAGTGGTCTTGCGCCAAGGCAAGTCTCTTTTGTTTTGTAAATACCAATTAATTAAAGAGTTAGAAAAAGTCATAAAAATTATTGTTAGGCAAAAATAACTTTTATTATATTAAAATATAATTGATTAAGCTTGAAATATTCTTTTTTTAATTCCTATATTTGCACACTCAAAAAAATTTAGAATAAATAAATATTAAAGAAAATGACGAAAGCAGATATCGTAGCAAAAATTTCTGACAGATTAGGACTTGAAAAAGGAGATGTTCAAGAAACTGTTGAAAAATTCATGCAAGAAGTTAAGGATTCATTAGAGTCAGGAGAAAATGTATATTTAAGAGGATTTGGTAGTTTTATTATTAAAACTAGAGCTGAAAAAACTGGAAGAAACATTTCTAAAAACACAACAATCAAGATTCCAGCGCACAACATTCCGGCATTTAAGCCTGCTAAAGTTTTTGTAGAAGGTGTAAAAACAAAAACATCAATAACCGTATAATTATTTATTAATCTAAACAAACAACATTATGCCAAGTGGTAAAAAAAGAAAAAGACATAAAGTAGCTACGCACAAACGTAAAAAAAGAGCGAGAGCTAACCGTCACAAGAAGAAAAAGTAGTATTTAACTACTTTTTCTTTTTTAGAAAAAAAAGATGTTCTTTGAAACTAGCCGACTTTAAAAAGAGGCTTTCGGGAAAAAAATCCTGTAAAAAAATTATTGTTTAATCCATCTGTACTGCGCGGTAGGTTCGTTATTAGTAAATCGTAATTGAATTTTTTTTAGATTCAATTACTATAAACTTTAAACAACAAACTAAATAGTATGGATAAAAATGTACTAATTTGAACAAAGAGTTAATTATTCGATCAAGTTCAGACACTGTAGATTTTGCCTTATTAAAAGATGGAAAACTAATTGAACTTCACAAAGAAGAAGAAAACAGTAACGGAAGTAATTTTGCCGTTGGCGATATTTTTATTTCAAAAATAAGAAAGCCAGTTGCCGGATTAAATGCCGCTTTTGTAAACTTAGGTTATGAAAAAGATGCTTTTTTGCATTATCATGATCTAGGTCCAAATCTTCCTTCAATGATGAAGTTTATTAAACTTGTAAGCGCAGGTAAAATAAAAGATTATTCACTCAAAAATTTTCCTTTTGAAAAAGAAATTGACAAAGATGGTAGTATTACTGATATCATCAGTGCCAATCAGTCACTTCTTGTTCAAATAGTTAAAGAGCCTATATCTACTAAAGGACCCAGAATTAGTTCTGAAATTTCTTTAGCGGGTAGATACGTGGTTTTGGTTCCTTTTTCGGATCGAGTTTCTGTTTCTCAAAAAATAGAATCAAAAGAAGAAAAAGAACGATTAAAACGCCTGGTTCTGTCTATTAAACCAAAAGGATTTAGTGTTATTGTGCGAACAGTAGCAGAAGGCAAAAAAGTAGCTGAACTAAACAAAGATCTTCAAAACCTATTAGACAAATGGTCTAGTATGTGTAAGAAGCTGCAAACAGCTCATCATCCATCAAAAGTTTTAGGAGAAGTAAACAAAGCATCCTCAATATTAAGAGATGTGTTTAACGATACTTTTACTAGTATTCAAATAGATAATGAAGAATTGTATTTGCAAACTAAGGACTATTTGCAAGAAATAGCTCCAGACAGAGTGTCTATCGTAAAACACTATCAGTCAAACGACCTACCTTTATTTGAGAAATATAACGTAGAACGACAAATTAAAACTTCTTTTGGTAAAACAGTATCCATGAGTAAAGGAGCTTATTTGATTATTGAGCATACTGAAGCACTACATGTTGTAGATGTAAACAGTGGCAACCGATCAAACAAAGCTCGTAACCAAGAAGATACTGCTTTAGAGGTAAATATGATTGCTGCTGCAGAAATAGCACGTCAATTGCGTTTACGAGATATGGGAGGGATTATTGTGGTGGATTTCATTGATATGCAAAATCCAGATAACCGCAGAAAGTTGTACGATTACTTAAAAGAAGAAATGAGTGACGATAAGGCCAAGCATAAAATCTTGCCTCCTAGTAAATTTGGATTAATTCAAATTACCAGACAAAGAGTTAGACCAGAAGTAAATATTAAAACCAGAGAAGAAGACCCTAATGAAAATGGGGAAATTGAAGCTCCAATTTTAATTATTGATAAAATTGCGTTTAGCCTTGAAAAAATTATTAAAGCCCATAAAAAAGTTACACTTCATGTGCATCCTTTTGTGGCAGCATACCTTGAAAAAGGTTTTCCATCAATACGTTCAAAATGGTTTTTTGAACATAAAAAATGGGTGAAAATTATACCTCGTGACGCTTACACGTATCTTGAATATCATTTCTTTGATGACAAAGGAAAGGCAATCAAGTAAAATTTTAAAAAACCGTTTAGATTCAGTTCTAAACGGTTTTTTTATTGTTCAAATTCTACTTTTTTTCTAATTTCATTTCCTAATTCATCAACAACTGTTACAATATGAAATCCTGGTTTTGCTAAAACAGGCATTTCATGAAAAGTTTTTGTACTTCCTAAATAGGTGTCGTCTAAATACCAAAACAATTCTATTTCTCTGTTAGTATGCGCAATTTTAAAAATAGCGGGCTGCAATTTACTTTCAAAATTTTTGGTTAAAATTATTTTTGTACTTGTTTTTGGATAAATAAAATCCATTACTTTTTCAGTAGCATTTGATTCGCAATCTGATCGAAATGAGGGTAAAATCATGTAATTTGGATTGTTACTTTTAAAATACCATTCCATAATTGGTGGCAAAACAAACCAAGCTTTTGAAACCATATTGTCTACACTTTCACAAGTTGAATTTACTCTAAACTGTTCACTTTTGTCCAAATGAATTAATTTATGATACGGACAATTTTCTGTTTTCTTAGCTCTTTTTGGAATCCATTGTTTTTGTGATGGACAATTTTCTTGTGCCAAATAGCCAGAAATACTACAAACATTGGCTTCTTCTAAATCATTAAAGGGAGTTTCAAACCATTTAGATTTGGGTAATAAATGAAAAACATCAAATAAAATAGGTGCTGCGCTTTCAACACCAGTTAATAAAGGTCTACCCTCGCCTGTTGCATTTCCTACCCAAACTCCAACTACGTATTCTTTGGTTACCCCAATTGCCCAAGCATCTCTACTTCCAAAACTGGTACCTGTTTTCCATGCAATTTCTAACGAAGAATCATAAAAACGCCAAGCTTCATCACCTTCTGGTCGGTTGACTTCTTTCATAGCGTTGAATGTTTGCCAAATGGCTCCAGCTCCAAATACATTTTTTTGACGCGTTGGTTTTCCAAAATCTATTTTTGTATTGAAATCTAGGTTTAAACTACTCAATTCTTTTGTTCTATATTCGTCATTGTTTTTATTGAAATGATTCAACGTGCTTGACATATAAGCATAAGCATTGCATAAATCCCACAAATTAGATTCGGCTCCACCTAAAATTAATGATAGACCATAATTACTAGGATGTCTGTTTACATCTTTCAGTTTTAATTTTTGCAATTGTTCATAAAATTTATTTACCGAATAATCTTGAAGCATCAAAACCGCTGGAATATTCAAAGAACGAGATAATGCTTTACTTGCAGGAACAGCTCCATCGTAAGTCAGATTATAATTTTGAGGAGAATAACCCGAAATTTGAGTTGGAACATCTGGAATTAATGTGTCTGGTAAAAGTTCCCCGTCATCTAACATCGAAGCATATAAAAAAGGTTTCAAAATACTTCCTGTGCTTCTTGGTGCAGAGATAATATCTACATCTTTTTGATGGTTTTTATCCGTTGGACTATTCCCAATATAAGCCACAACGTTTCTAGTTTTTACCTCAACAACTAAAACCGAAATGTTATACACTTGATTTTGTTTGTATAAATTATAATATTGTCTTACAATTTCATTGGTTTGTTCTTGAACATGAGTGTTTATAGTTGTTTTAATTTTTTTACCTCTATTTTTTTTGGCAATTTTCTCGAGTAAATGAGGTGCAATTTGTGGTACATTAAAGGGTTTTTGAGGTAATGTTTCTTGAAGTGCTAATTCATACGTTTCTTTGTCTATTGCTTCGTTTGAGAATAATTTTTTGAGTAAAATATTTCGTTTCTTAAGTAATCGTTCTTGATTTTTTCCTGGATAAATTAAACTCGGAGCATTGGGCAAAACGGCTAAGGTTGCTGCTTCTGCCCAAGATAACTGATAAGGTTGCAAACCAAAATACTTCCATGAAGCCATTTCCAATCCTACAACATTACTTCCAAAAGGTGCATGAGCAGCATATAGTTGTAGAATTTCATCTTTTGAATTTCTAAATTCTAATCGTGTAGATAAAATGAGTTCAATAAATTTTTCAAAATAACTTCTGCTTTTTCCATTTCTGTGTAAACGAATGACTTGTTGAGTTAATGTGCTTCCGCCACGAACGACTTTATTGGCTTTTCGATTTTGTAAAAAAGCATGATACATGGAAACAGGATTAAATCCAAAATGTTGATAAAAATGTTGGTCTTCAAAAGCAATGATGCATTTTTTAAACTTTGTTGGAATACTGTCACTTTCAGGAAAACGCCATTGACCATCTTTGGCAATTTTGGCTCCTAATAATTGTCCGTCATTACTTTCTATGACGGTTGCGTAATTGTTTTCGAATAATTTTTTGGGTAATGAAAAACAATAAACTACCATCAAAATAAGGATGATGGCAGTTTTTATTTTATTGTTTAGTATCGATTTTTTTATGCTTTGAAACACCTATTAATCTTTTACAATTTTCACCCATTGCCCTTTTGTTCTCACTATATAATTAGTATCATACATGGCTTCACATTGAATGCCTGGAAAATAATAAGCTCCTAAATAAGTAGCATTTAATAAAACCGTAAAAGTTCTTGATTCATTGGCACGAAGTCCAAAATAGAATTGTGTTCTATCGTCACGAATATCGATGTAATCGGCTTTATTTTGAGCAAAATCACCAAAATCTGTAAAACGTGAATTCATAATTTCAAATCCTGACGGAATAATTTGCGATAAAGCTACATTGTCAATATTATCATTCGATAGGTTTCTAATAGTAACTTGAGCTACTATTTCATTCCCTTGTTTGATTTCGTTTAAAGAAATTGCGTTTCCTTTTTTAGTCTTAAATGTGATGCTTCCGAATAAGTTGTTCTGCATTACTTTTTCTTCGCCCACAGGCAAAATACCACTGTTTAAAACACGAACATAAATTGTATTGTCTTTGTTATTTTTGATTGTGACACTATTTGAGCCCTTATTCACAACCAATTTTCTATCTGCAATAGATTTGTTGGTGTTTATGGTTTCCGATTTACCATTATTAGTGAAATAAGCATTGATGCTTTTTCCGCCATTTTTAATTGCAAATTTTGACATGGCATACAAACAATAAGCAGTTGTTTGCGTACTCATATAATTTTTTAAAGAAAGTGAATTGGCGATTTTTGTTGCTAAACTAAACGCTTTTTGATTATCATTCACCAACAAATACGTTTCTAAAAGCATGGCTTTATTTCTTTCGGATGATCCATAATAATAGTAATCGCTATCATTTGAATCATCAACAGGCGTTGTATTTAGTAAAGTCAAAGCTGTGTTTTTCTGTCCTGTAATGGCATAAGTTGCTGATAATCTGATTTTTGATTCATTTGAAATTCCGGAAGTTTCTCTTAAACGATTCATAGAACCCATATCTGGAACACCGGCCAAAGCCAATGTATATAAACGATACGCTTGTGCAAAGTCATTGTGATATTGCGAATTGAAGCGCCATTTTTTAGATTCTGATTGTTGGTAAGAAACCCATTTTTGTTTGAAAGAAATTGGCAAAACATAGCCTTTTTTTTCAGCTTCTAAAAGGAAATGACCTGCATAAGAAGTTCCCCAATCGTCTGCGTTACCATTCCCTGGCCAATACGACAATCCACCATTAGTTTGTTGAAACCTCCCTAATTTTTGAATTCCTGCATTGATGTTTTTTTGCATTTCGGCTTTTCTATTGCCGTCTAAATCCATTACATCACCCAAATACAATTGAGGAAAAATACTAGAAATTGTTTGCTCTACACAACCATGAGGATACTGAATCAAATATTGAATTCGACCATTAAAATCTATTGTTGGGAAAGAAGAAACTTCTAACCTAGCTTTGTTACTACCTTCAACTCCAAAAGTGTTCCATTGAATGGTTTTGCTTGAATTTGGCTCAACCACCACATCTACAAAATCATTGGTAATTGGGTTTGGATTAGTTACATCCAATTCGACTTCATAAATAGCTCTTTCATTTCCTGATGTGGCAATAACTTCAATTTTTCCGATTCCTAAAATATTACCAACTTCTAAATCAAAATACACCATTTTTTCATCTGGCGAACTAAAACTCACATTTTGTTTTGAAGCAGAAGTCAATCGAACTGCGTTATTTGTTTTTAGTTGAACCGTTACATTTTTCACATGATTTTCCATTGCAAAAACCGTAATTGGTAAAGTTACTTTTTCATTAGGAGAAATTTTTCTTGGTACAGAAGCTAAAACCATTAAAGGTTTTCTAACAGGAGTTGTTTTTTCGGCACTTCCATAAGCGTTTGTTTTTGCATCACCAGCCACAACCATTGTACGAACTGAACCAATGTAATTTGGTAATTCAACCGTATGCGATTTGGTTTGACCTTTTTCTAATTTGAAAGGCCCTAAATAAATAACAACAGGTTTAAAACGATTGGCTTTTTTGGCATTTCCACCACCTAAATCTTCATCACCACCAATGCTAAATATTTGATTGATTTTTCCACCGTAAGCACCAATTACATCATCATAAACATCCCAAGTTTTTACACCCAAAGCTTGTCTTGCATAAAACTTACCCCAAGCATTTGGTGTTTTAAATCGTGTTAAATCTAACAAACCATCATCAACTATCGCAATGGTATAAGTCATTTCTTTTCCTTCCTTTTCACTTACTTTGATGGTAGTTTTGGTTTCAGGTTTTAGAACACTTGCCATTGCAATTTGAGGTTTAAGTAGCGTGTTTTTATCAACCACTTCAATAGGTAAAATTCCATACATTCTAATAGGCGTATCGTTTTTTGTTGAAGCATGTGGTTTTAATAATGAAATATTTACATACACATTTGGTGTCATTTCTGGTGTAACAAGAATTTCAACTTTTGTTTCTCCTTTTTGAGTGGTTACCCAAAGAGAAGTTATAACTTTTGAACCATTTTCAATTGAAATTAAAGCTCTTCCTCCTTGACTTGAAGGAAAAGAAACGGTTGCTTTTTCACCAACTGCGTATTTTGTTTTATCTGAAGTAAACACTAACATATTTGCCGTTGAAGCGTCACCAGATTTTGTTTTTCCTGACCAAATTGGCCAATCGATAATTTCAGTTTTACTTGTTGCATGACCTCCTTTATTGTCAATCACTCTAATTAAATATCTTCCCCAGTCGTTTTCAGAAACTTTGAATTGAATACTTGCTTTTCCTGACGCATTTGTGCTTACATTAAAATTCTTGTAAGCTGTTGTGACTTGTGAAGAATTATATTTTGACAAATCATCACCTGAACTGTTCCACCACCAACGCCAATCGACTTTATACACTCTAACCTCAAGGTTTTTAACTGCTTTTGGATTACCATATTCATCTACAGAAATGATGTCGAAACGATTTGTTTTTTCGGTTTCTAACATTCCGTATTTGTTGGGTTCTGGACTTTTTATTCCTACATAAGTTTTGAATGGTGAATAAGTTGCGGTTACCACATCTGTACTAAAATCACCTCCATTTTCATAGGCTTTGGTTTGAAAAACAACTTTTAATTTTCCAGGTGCTTGATTGCTTACTTTGGGTTGAATAGAAACATTTGTTTTTCCAAAATCATCCACTTTTCCTAAAAAAACATTAACTTCTTCGGTTGAAAATTTTCGAACATCATCATCAAAATCATAGTTTGAAAAACCTTTAAAAGTAGTTATTTGTTGCATAAATTTGGCTTGCATATCTACTTTTAAGTTTTTAGCAATTGCACCGTGCAACCAAGCAACCTGAATAGTTCCGTTGTTTTGTTTGTTGCCCGAAAGATTTCCGTTGGCAAAACTATTTTTAATTTTTAGACGGTTTGGTTTTATGGTTTCAATTTTGATGTTTTTATAAAAATGAACACCACCTATTGATATTTTGGCTTCCCAATTTCCTGTAATATCTGAATCTTTGGTAATTACTTTAAATTTATAATGATTGTTTTCGTTGTATTTTTGAACAGCAACGTACATTGCTTTCCCTTGTGGATTCGATAATTTAAATTTTATGGGATGTGTTTTTTCTAATTTGCTTTCGTTATCATTTAGCATAAATGCTATGTACAAAGTATCACCTGGTCGCCAAACACCTCTTTCTCCATAAATATATCCTTTTAATCCTTTTTGTAATTGTTCGCCTCCAATATCAAAATTACTTACAGATAAGGATTGTCCTTCATCAAGCTTAACATAAGTTGTATTATTGTCTTTTGTAACTATAGCAAAATAAGCATATTTGGTTATATCCGCATTTACAAATCCTTCACCGTTAGTTGTAATTGTAGCTAATTTTTGTTGTTGAAAATTATACAAATCTATTGTTGCTCCAGAAACTGGCTCAGTTGAAACTATATTATTCACGGCAAAAAAGTAAAAACCGTTTTCACCTCTTTTAGCAATTACTCCTAAATCGGTTGCAATTACATTCGTATGAATTTTGTTATTATAATAGTATGAATTTGAACACGGATCGTCTCTTTCATTCCAATTGTAATCATCATAATAGTAATCATCATAATATTGGTTGGAACGAACCTCATCTTCATCAACTTCTTCTTCATTTTCTTGGTCTTCAATTGTTGTTGAAGCACATTTATAAAGTGAATATTTCTTTTTATAGGTTAATTCTACTCTATAAATTGAACCAGGATCAACTGCAATTATTTTAGACAAATCTAAAGCATATGCATTCCAACCGCCATAATTAGCTAAATGGTTTGTTTTTAAAATTATGGTTTGTTTTGCTATTGGTTGGGCAACATTTCTAAGATTTTGACTTCCATTTAATTCATTATACTGCAAAAACTGAAGCATGTTATTTTTATAAATTTGATATACTTTTACATCAACAGCCTTAAGATTAACTGCTTCAAAATTTATTTTTAAGTTATTCGAACTTGGTAAGATTGTCCCACTTTTTACGAATTTAATTTCAGGTTTTATTTGATCAAAAGTTACTTTTTCTGAAAAAGCGTATTTCATTTTATAACCATCTTCACTTTGAATGCCTTGAAAAAATTCAACTAATAATTCTCCTTTTAAAGATTCAGTAAAAAAAACTTTTAAAAGATTTCCTGCAGTAGCAAATTTTAAATTAGACGCTGATTCAACTTGAACTAAACCGTCTAAATTTTGACCTTGTTTTATGGGATCAGAAAAATTGATCAATAAAACTTGTGCGTTATCCTGTTGAATTTGAGCTGAAATAACTTTGAAATTGTTTTTTCCTGGAATATCAAAATTTACTGTTCCTTGTTGATCAATATCAAGAGCAGAGCCATCCCATAAAATATTTATTTTGCTATCCTCTACTTTTCGTTGAATGCTATCGATAACAAATTTATATTCTTTTGGATTTGATACATCTTTATCGAATTTGATCTTTAAATTTTCATCTCCTTGGTTCGCTTTAATTATTTTTTTTGCTGATTCAATATCCATGTTATCGCTAAAAGCAATTGTAGCATTTAGATATTGGTATTCTTTGTTATACGATTGTAAATCTAATGTGTTTACTAAAAAATATTGCTTTACAGTTTTTAATGTAAAATTGAATTTTTTTAACTTTTTAGGCACATCTTTAACTTCATCTAAATGAAAAGTTATTTGATATTCTGTGTCTTGTTTTAATTTTTCTGATGGAATAAAAGCAACTGTATTTGAAGAAAGCGCTACAACTTTTCCGGCTACATTTGGGCTTATTGAAAACAAATCACTATCTAATTCTTGATTTGGCGTCCATTCTTTATTATCAAAAGCTAAAACAACCCTAAAATCGATTTCTGTAGAAACTAATCCAGAACTAAAATTAAGAATGTAATCTTTATACAAACTCAAATCCGAATTGAAATTATCTGATTTTTTTCCACAAGAGTAACTTACAATTAACAATACTATTAACTGTAAATAGCGATTCAACTTCATGCCAATTATTTTTAAAGATTTATTTCATAAAAAACAAAAACCTAATATTGAGTTTATTTTTGTTTAAAGATATATAAAAAATTAAAGTTTAACTTACAAAAATCACCTTTTCATTCTAAAAAAAGCTTTCATCAACAGGGAGCAATCTTTTTCCAAAACACCTCCAACAACAACTGTTTTTGGATGCAATTGTGTTCCCATTTTTATAAATCCCCTATTTTGATCAGAAGCACCAAAAACAATTTTTGAAATTTGACTCCAGTATAAAGCCCCCGCACACATTTGACAAGGCTCAAGTGTTACGTATAACGTACAGTTTTTTAAATACTTTCCACCTATAAAATTTGCAGCACTAGTAATGGCTTGCATTTCGGCATGAGCAGTTACATCGTTTAACAATTCTGTTAAATTATGAGTTCGTGCAATGACTTTATTATCTATAACAATTATTGCTCCAACAGGAACTTCTCCTTTTTCAAAAGCAGCTTTGGCCTCTTGCAAAGCCTTTTTCATAAAATAGTCATCGGTGAAAACATCATTCATAAAACAAAGTTACAATTAAATGGAATACTTATTGATATTTGAAATAAAACTCATTGTTCTATGAAAAAAATTTCAATATCTATCCCTAAGCCTTGCCACCAAAATTGGTCAACTATGTTGCAAGAAGAAAAAGGCAAATTTTGTGAATCATGTGCTAAAACAGTAGTAGATTTTACAACAAGTTCAGATCAAGAAATAGCTGATTATTTTACATTAAATTTGGCTTTAAAAACCTGTGGAAGATTTAAAAAAAATCAGTTAGAAAGTATCAAAATTGAAATTCCTGAACATATTATTTATCAACAAACTACTTTTAAAAAATCGTTTTTATTAGCCCTTTTTATAGTAATGGGCACAACACTTTTTAGTTGCAAAGACCAAAACAACACCATTCAAAACCTTGGAGAAGTTGTAGTTATACAAGACTGTGTTTTAAATTCTAAAGAAGCCTTTATTAAACCCTTAAAATTCAAAGACTCTGTTGTAAAAAAAGGAGAAGTAAATAGTAAAAAATTAATACCCTCTCCCCCCATACATTTATTAGGCATAACTGTTGTTGAGCCTATAATTAAATCAGAAATTTTAACGGGTGAAGTAATAATACTACCCTTAAAAACAGAAACCCCTAAAACTTATAATTTAGCAGAAGTTGAAAAAAAACCTGTGTTTTGTGATGCTGAAAATGAATTTCAAAAGTACCTGTCTCAAAACCTAATTATAGATGCTGACGTTGAACCATTTACTGTGATAGTTGAATTTGTAATTAATAGCAAAGGGGGTCTTGAAAACATAAAAATATGGAAAGGAAAAAATGCAAAAATTAACACTCAAATAACCGATATATTGCAAAATTTACCCTTGTGGAAACCTGGAGAAATTAGAGGTGAAATGGTAAATGTAAAAATGACTTATCCTATTCGAATAAAACCACAGTAATATTAAAACAAAAGCTTAAATTTGCTTTTTATCTTTTATGAACAGCAAATTACTTTCGCATATAAACAATCCTACAGATTTGAAGAAACTTTCTCCAAATCAATTGCCCTTGATCGCTCAAGAGTTACGAGATTTTATTATAGAAATCATCTCTCAACAAGGGGGTCATTTAGGCGCAAGTTTAGGCGTTGTTGAGCTAACCATTGCTTTGCATTATGTCTTTAACACTCCGGTCGACTTGCTTGTTTGGGATGTAGGCCATCAGGCTTATGGGCATAAAATATTAACTGGAAGAAGAGATGTTTTTTATACCAACAGAACTTTAAACGGAATTTCGGGTTTCCCAAAGAGAAGTGAAAGCGAATATGATACTTTTGGAGTTGGACATTCGTCTACTTCAATTTCTGCTGCTTTAGGCATGGCAATTGCTTCAAAACTTAAAGGAGATTTTGACAAACAACACATTGCTGTTATTGGCGACGCCTCTATTGCAAGTGGAATGGCTTTTGAAGGACTGAATCATGCGGGTGTATCCGATGCAAATTTATTAGTAATTTTAAATGATAATGCCATTGGAATTGATCCAAGTGTTGGTGCCCTAAAAAATTATTTAACGGCGGTTAAAGACGGTAAAAACCCCAAGCAAAACAACATCATAAAATCATTAAATTTTGATTATTCGGGACCCATTGACGGACATGATTTTGGAGCTTTGATAAAAGAATTAACCCGATTAAAAGCCGTCAAAGGACCTAAGTTTTTACATGTTATTACAACAAAAGGGAAAGGACTACAATTAGCCGAAGAAGACCAAGTTAGGTATCATGCCCCTGGTAAATTTGAAGCAAAAACAGGAAAAATTTATTCTAAAGACGAAACCCACCTGCCTCCTAAATTTCAAGATGTATTTGGTTTAACTTTAGTAGAATTAGCACAAAAAAACAAAAGAATTATTGGTATTACACCTGCCATGCCTAGTGGAAGTTCAATGAAATATATGATGGAAGCTTTCCCCGAAAGAGCTTTAGATGTAGGTATTGCAGAACAACATGCGGTTACACTAGCTGCCGGAATGGCAACTCAGGGTATGGTTGTTTTTTGTAATATTTATTCCACTTTTATACAACGGGCTTATGATCAAATTATTCATGATGTAGCTTTGCAAAACTTACCTGTTATTTTTTGTTTAGACCGTGCTGGTTTGGTTGGGGAAGATGGTGCAACACATCATGGTGTTTTTGATATTTCTTTTTTAAATTGCATCCCTAACCTGATAATATGTGCTCCAAAAGATGCAATTGAATTAAGAAACATTATGTATACTGCATCTTTAGGCTTAAATCATCCTATTGCTATTCGTTATCCAAGAGGTAGAGGTGAAACTCTAGATTGGAAAAAACCTTTTAAAAAAATAAAAATTGGCTCATCTAAACCATTAAAAAAAGGAACTGAAATTGCCTTACTTTCAACGGGTACTATTGCTACCAACGTAGAAAAAGCAATTGAACAATTAGACCAAGGCCAAAGTATTTCTCATTACCATTTTGCTTTTATAAAACCATTAAACGAAAAAGAATTAAAGGCTATTTTTAAAACGTATTCTAAAATAATTACAATTGAAGAAGGAGTAATTAAAGGCGGTTTTGGTTCTTTAATAAATACTTTTGCCACAACTAATGCTTTTAAAAATAAAATCATCAATTTAGGAATTCCTGATGACTTTATAGAACAAGGCAACGTAGATGAATTGCAACAAATATGTAAAATAGACGTATTATCTATACTTAAGACCATAAAATCTTTAAAATAAAATTAGCATAAAGACAAAGCCTGTTCTAAATCTTGTAATAAGTCGTCAATATCTTCTACTCCAACACTTAATCGCACCATATCATCCGTAATACCAATATCGGCTCTTTTTTCTGCTGGCAAAGAAGCATGAGCCATCGTTGTTGGATGATTTGCCAATGATTCAACTCCGCCAAGAGATTCTGCTAAAGTAAATACTTTTAAATTTTCTAAAAATAGAACAGCATCTTTTAATTTACCCGAGGCAAAAGTAAATGAGACCATGCCACCAAAACCACCGATCATTTGTTTTTTTGCAGTCTCATGATTAGGATGATTTTTTAATCCAGGATAATATACTCTTTTTACAAGGGTATGAGCCTCTAAAAAATCAGCCACTTTAATACCATTTTCACAATGTCGTTGCATTCGCAAATGTAATGTTTTAATGCCTCTTAGCACCAAAAAACTATCCATTGGACCAAGTGTTCCGCCTGTTGCAAATTGTGTGAAGTGAAGTTTTTTTCCAAGTTCTTTATCTTTTACAATTAAAGCTCCAGCAATAACATCTGAATGACCCCCTAAGTATTTTGTTGCCGAATGCATTACTATATCTGCGCCTAAATCTAGTGGCTTTTGTAAATAAGGTGTTGCAAAAGTATTATCTACAGCAAAAAGAATATTGTGCTTTTTTGATATTTTTGATATTTCAGCAATATCTGCTATTTTCATTAAAGGATTTGATGGCGTTTCGGCCCATACTAATTTTGTGTTTGAATTGACAAGTGATTCTAATTTTTTTAAATCAGTCATATCTACAAAATGAAATTTAATGCCAAAATTTTGATAAATTTGGGTAAACATCCTGTATGATCCACCATATAAGTCGTCCATGGCAATAACCTCATCTCCTGGTTTTAGCAACTTCATCACAGAATCAGTAGCTGCTAATCCGGAAGCAAAAGCCAAACCTCTTGTGCCGTTTTCTATACTAGCCAGTGCATCTTCTAAAGCATTTCGTGTAGGATTTGCTGATCTACTATATCCGTATTCTCCAACTGGTTTTCCTGGGCTTGTTTGAGCAAAAGTAGAAGTCATAAAAACAGGTGGCATTATAGAACCCGTCACTTTTTCATGATGCTGACCGCCGTGAATCGTTTTTGTGTTAAATTTCATTTGATAAGTTTAGCTTTAAATAAATTTTTTAATTTGAAGCATTACGCCCAAATGAATTCCTTCATGAAAGTTATTAAATTCTAAAGCTTGTTTAGCATTTTTAATATTAAACCCTGTGCTTTTGGTTGTAAATTCATTATAATTTACATAAAATCCCATTTCAAAATTTTTTTTAATTTTTTCAGTTGTAGAAAATAATATGCTTTTAATATAATTTACTTCATTTTGTGTTGTTTTACCTGATGGAGTACTTCCGTTTTTATATGTTTCTGAAAATTCATCTGAAATTTCTAAAGCCATTCCTGATAATTTATTGAGTAACATTTGTTGTATAACAAGGCAATGTGCAATATTCCAAATGATATTATTACTAAAACCCGATGGAATTTTATTTAATTGTTCTAAAGTATAATTTTCAAAGTATTTTAAAAATTGAGTTCTAACGTTAGTATTTACATTGAAAGTAGTTTGCATAATACAGATTTTATCAAAAATAATTATTTAAAACCAATAACTACCTTATTTTTGTTAGAAATTAAAATCTATAAAAATGAATAAAGTCTACTATTTAGCTTCTTGTGATACCTGCAGAAAAATTATAAAATCATTACC
>NZ_CAWUTS010000088.1:0-10199 GCF_963925415.1 uncultured Flavobacterium sp.
AAAAATTGAAAAAATTTAGTTTCATTTTATTTTTAGCCTTAGCGTCTTGTCAGCTTTTTGATAAAAAAGTTCCTGACGAATCTAAATTGCTCAAACAGGAACTTCAAAAAATAAACTGGAATGATGTAGATGAATACCCCAACGCGAATAGTTGTGATACTATTTTAAATTTAGATCAACAAAAGGTGTGTTTTTTTAACTATATAACGCACCAAATAAAGTATAAAATTAATTTGGATTCTATTCAAATATTGTTTCCTAATTTGGATACAATTCAAATAAAAATAACCAATCTTCCAGATAGCACATCTATATTTGAAATACAATATCCAAAGGACAGTTTAACTTATAACATTAAACTTTTAGACTGTATTATTCAAACAAAACTGGCCAATTTTCCATTAATAGAGCCTGCGAGTAAAAGAGGTATAAAGGTAAAAACACAGTTTATATTGCCTTTAGTTATTAGAAATGCTAACTTTGAAACAAATTAAAGCATACGCTGCAAAACATATTTAAAGTGCCAAACGAACGCATCATTTTAGGAATCGACCCTGGAACCACAATTATGGGTTTTGGATTGATAAAAGTTGTCAATAAAAAAATGGAGTTTTTGCAACTCAACGAATTGCAATTGTCTAAATATGACAACCACTATCAAAAATTAAAAATCATATTTGAGCGAACCATTGAACTTATTGAAACCTTTCATCCAGACGAAATTGCAATTGAAGCACCTTTTTTTGGTAAAAACGTACAATCGATGTTAAAGTTAGGAAGAGCTCAAGGAGTAGCTATGGCAGCCGGACTTTCAAGAGACATTCCCATTACAGAATATGAACCCAAAAAAATAAAAATGGCAATCACCGGCAACGGAAATGCCAGCAAAGAACAAGTAGCCAAGATGCTTCAACAACTATTAGGCTTAAAAACTTTACCCAAAAACCTAGATTCCACAGATGGTTTAGCAGCAGCAGTTTGTCATTTTTTTAATTCAGGAAAAACCGTAGGCGAAAAAAGTTATACCGGTTGGGATGCTTTTGTGAAACAGAATGAGAAAAGAGTAAGTAAGTAGTGTTCAGTTCCGAAGTTTTTGGACTGTGTTTATTAAAAAAATAATTTATGAAATAATTTTTTATTGTAATATTACTTTTGTTATTAGTAATTATGACATATAATTAGTTAAGTTGTCCAAATTTTGAAGAAATTAAAAATAATTTTAAAGATTGTTCTAAAGGTGATGATTCTGAGAAAACAACATATAAAGAGAATGTCTTTTTTGAAGAAAAGATTGATTTTAAACTTCCTCAAAGCAAGGTTCGTTTAGTAAAAATTTATGGAAATAGTTTTTTCTTTCCTAAAAGGCTAAATGATGAAGAGATTCTATTTCTACTAAAAAAATTTATAGAATTAACTAATAGCAGTATTGAAATTGGTAAACTAATAAATTACATAATTTTAAACCCTGAAAAATTTGCTATAAAAAAGCAATAATTTAATTTTAACGATTTCCAGCTGAACACTATCCCGAAACTTCGGAATTGAAAAACTGAACACTAAAAACTGAACACTCTAAAATGAGCGGTATATACATACACATCCCTTTTTGCAAACAAGCTTGTCACTATTGCGACTTTCATTTTTCTACCAGTTTAAAGAAGAAAGACGAAATGATTTTGGCATTAGCCAAAGAAATTGCTTTGCGAAAAAACGAAGCAGAAAACGAAGCTATTGAAACCATTTATTTTGGTGGAGGAACACCGAGTATATTATCAATTGAAGATATAAAGTTGTTGATTGATGAAGTTTATAAAAACTACAATGTTGTAGAAAATCCTGAAATTACGGTTGAAGCCAATCCAGATGATTTAACAGAAGAACGAATAATCGAATTATCTATAAATCGAGTAAATCGTTTATCAATTGGTATTCAATCTTTTTTTGAAGATGATTTGCAAATGATGAATAGGGCTCACAATGCCAAGGAAGCATCACAATGTTTGGAAATTGCCACAAAATATTTCGATAATATTTCTTTAGATTTAATTTACGGAATTCCAGGAATGAGCAACGAAAAATGGAAACAAAACATAGAAAAAGCACTCACGTTTAATATTCCTCATATTTCGAGTTATGCGTTAACGGTCGAACCCAAAACAGCCTTAGAAACTTTTATTAAAAAAGGAATCATAAAAGAACCCAATGATGCGGTTGCTCACGAACATTTTCATATTTTAGTAGAAACCCTTCAAGAAAACGGTTTTATTCATTATGAACTTTCTAACTTTGGAAAAGAAAATTATTTTTCAAAAAACAATTCGAGTTATTGGTTGGGTAAAAATTATATTGGAATTGGCCCCTCGGCTCACAGTTATGATGGTGTTTCTAGGAGTTGGAATATTGCTAACAATACGGTTTATATAAAATTTATCCAAGAAAACAAATTGCCTATTTCTAAGGAAATCTTGTCAACAGAAGATAAATATAACGAATATATTATGACAGGCTTACGAACTATTTGGGGCGTATCATTAACAAGAATTTTAAGTAAATTTGGTCAAACATATTTGGACTATCTGTTGAAGCAAAGTCATAAATTTATACAAGATGAAACGTTGTTAATCGATAAAAATGTCCTGAAAACAACAAAAAAAGGAAAGTTTTTTATTGACGGAATTGCAAGTGATTTGTTTTTACTAAATTTGGATGAGTAATTTGATACTAAAACTAGACTTTTTTGTGTTTTTCATCGTCTTTTACTAAAATAAAAATTATGATTGCTACAATAAACAATTTTAAAATAAATCTATCAAACCCTATTGATATTTCTATACCATTGTCTAATGACGATAAAAATCCTATAGCCTGGTATCAAAACATACCTGTTATAGAACCTGTTAAAATGGATGATTGGATAGGTAAAGTTTCTAAAGGAAATTCATCAACGAATTTTAACAACATTTTCTTTAATCCGCATGCACATGGAACACACACAGAGTGCTTAGGTCACATAACACATGACTTTTACAGCATCAACCAATGTTTAAAACAATTTTTCTTTTATGCAGAAGTTATCTCTATTGATCCAGAAAAAAAAGGTGTAGACTTCGTTATTACAAAATCACAAATCAAAAAGGCACTTCAAGGCATTTTAACAGAGGCTTTGATTATCAGAACATTACCCAACTTTAAAAGCAAAAAAAACCATAATTATTCGCATACAAATCCACCATATTTGACTGAAAAAGCTGCCATTTTTATTCGAGAAATGGGCATACAACATTTGCTAGTTGATTTACCAAGCGTAGATAAAGAAAAAGATGATGGAAAATTAGTAGCACATAAAGCTTTTTGGAATGTAAAAAATACACATATATTAAATGAAGATGCACGTATGAATAGTACCATTACGGAATTAATTTATATAGATCAAAAAGTGGCAGACGGAGGCTATATTTTAAATTTACAAATAGCATCTTTTGAAAATGATGCCTCGCCGAGTAAACCCATATTGTTTATGATTGAAAAGGGTTAATATTATTTTTAATTCAAAACCTACTGAGTATAGTTGTCTAAGACGGTATCGTTTTTTTTATAGTCTTAATACTTAACTTAAGTAGAAAACATAAACATGAATATAGAAGAGCTTTATAAATTTTGTTTAGCAAAAAAAGGAGTCAGTGCTCACTTCCCTTTTGATGAGGATACTTTAGTTTTTAAAGTTGGAAAAAAAATGTTTGTTTTAACGACTCTATCCAATTGGGAAAAAAAAAGTGCCGTTATAAATTTAAAATGTAATCCAGAAAAGGCATTAAACTTACGAGCAAAATATGAAGCTATAAGTCCAGGATGGCACATGAATAAAAAACATTGGAATACAATAGGTTTTAATAGAGATGTTTCTGATAAAATAATTTGCGAGTTAATAGATCACTCTTATGAATTAGTTATAAAAAGCTTAACGAAAAGTGATCAACAAAAAATAGCTAACAGTCAACAAAACTATTCACAGATACTTTAAGATAATTAGACTATAATAAAAGTGTATTAATCGAAATTTTTCTTTTTTAATAATGCAAAAAGTTTATTTGTAATGTACAAACATTTAATAAAAATCAAATTATGAGGCCATTAAAAATTCTTTTAATAGAAGATGACGCTATTGAAGTAATGAAATTTAAACGTGTTTTAAAGCTGTTAGCGTTAAAGCACCAAATTATTGAAGCCAATAACGGCGAGGAAGCTTTAAGCATATTAAAAATAAAAGACATAATCCCAGACATAATCCTTTTAGATCTAAATATGCCCAATTTAAACGGTATTGAGTTTTTAAAGATATTAAAAATGGATGAATTTTTAAAACATATTCCATCTATAATTCTATCAACTTCAAATAATCATAAAGACATTACAGAATGTTATAAAATAGGTATTGCAGGCTATCTCGTAAAGCCTTTGAAATATGAAGAGTATGTAGATAGAATAAAAAAAACATTAGAATATTGGAGCTCAAACGAATTATTTTGTCAATAAATGTGAATGTATTGTAAACAAAGAATGTAAAGATTTGTTTATTATAAATTTTAGAAAACACAAACGTAAAATGAATGGTCTGCAAGAACTTATAACAGAGACAATTAGTTTGATTAAAATAGGCTCTAAACTCTCAGTAACAAAAACTCATCAAGCAGGTTCTAAATTATTTAAAATAAATGGATAATTACATAAAAGATTTTCAATTTAATTTTGACGTAACAAGTTTTAACAATATTTTTCCATTTTATATTCTTATTGGAAAGGATTTAAAAATAAAAAGTTTTGGAAAGAGTATAAAAAAAATACTGCCTAACCTTAAGCAAAATTTACACATTAGTGATACATTTAGTATTAGAAGTCCCAATATTAAAACTCTTTTAGATCTTAACTCTAAGGACACTTTAGGACAATTGGTGGTATGGGACTCATTAATTGACAAGTCAATCTCATTAAGAGGCCAGATAAGCTTACATAATGAAAATTATCTTTTTGTTGGAATCCCTTGTTTTAAAGTTATGGAAAAAATAATAGAAAAAAAATTAACTTTAGATGATTTTGCAATTTGCGATCCTTTATTAGACTTATTAGACTTAATTAAAAGCAAAGAAATTAACAATTTAGAATTAAAGAAATTATTAAACACAGTTAATTTACAGAATAACAACCTTAAAAAAGACAAAAAAGAATTACAAAAATTTTCATTGGTTGCCAGTGCCAATAATAGTGGAACTGTCTTTACAGATTCGCAGGGAAAAATATTTTGGTGTAATGAATCGTATCTTAGCTTAACAGGTTTTTTATATGACGAAATTATTGGAAAAACGTTAGTTGAAGTTGGCTTATGTGAGTTATATAGTAGGGATGAAATTAACAAAATGCTTAAAGCTTTTTATAATGATGAATTGTTTGAAGTAGAAATATTACATGCGCATAAAACGAAAAATCCTTTTTGGTCAAAACTTAAAGGGCAACCTGTTTTTAATAATCAAGGAAAATTAATTCAATATTTTACAACTATTGAAGATGTTACTTTTGAAAAAGAAAACGAACACCGTCTTTCTATTTTATCTTCAATCGCTGAAAAAAATATTAATGCAGTTATTATCTGTGATAATAGCGGACTAACCGAATGGGTTAACGATAGTTTTAGTAAATTAACAGGATTCACTAAAGAAGAACTTATAGGAAAAAAGCCGGGCGAATTACTTCAGGGCAAAGAATCTAGCAAAGAAAAAATTTTATATCTCTCTCAACAAATAAAAAAAGGATTGCCTTTTAATTGTGAAATAATTAATTATAACAAAAAGAGAGCAAAATTTTGGGTTAAAATTCAAGGTCAAGCCCTACGCGATAAAAAAGGTGAAATTGTAAAATATTTTGCTATTCAAGAAGACATTACGCTTCAAAAAAAATTTAATCAAAAAATTTTTGATTCAGAAAACAAATTAAATTCTTTAATTAAAAACCTTCAAACAGGGGTGTTGTTAGTCGATAGCAAAAGAAAAATTATTGTGTTAAATAAAATATTTTGTGACATGTTTAATGTTTCAATTGATTCTGAATTAATTAAAGGATTTGATTGCAAACAACTATCAAATGCATCCATGCATTTATTTAAAAACCCAAAAAATTATATTAAACGAATCAATGAAATCCAAAAAAATAAAGTAAAAATTAATGGAGAAGAAATTGAATTATTAGATGGTAAAGTTTATGAAAGAAGTTATTTGCCTATTTATAAAGAAGGAATATATGATGGGCACTTGTGGAGTTATAATGATATAACAATTAAAAAAAAATACAAAGAGAGTATAGAAGCCGAAAAGGAAAAATACAGCAATATTATTGCCCACATGAATATGGGGTTGTTAGAGGTTGATAATAATGATACAATTTTATTTGTTAATGAATCTTTTTGTGAGATGAGTGGTTTTTCTTTTTCAGAATTAATAGGAAAAAAAGGAGCCGAAATATTAATTATCGACAAGGATAAAAATATTGTTTTAGAAAAAAACAGGTTAAGAACCCAAGGAATAACTGATTCATATGAAGTTAGAATTAAAACTAAAAAAGGAGACATGAAGTATTGGTTAATTTGTGGCGCTCCTAATTATAATGTTAACGGAGAATTAATAGGTTCAGTAGGTGTGCATTTAGATATTACCCAAAAAAAATTATTTGAAATTCAAAAAGAAGATTTTTTAATTAAATTAGAAAAACAAAACCAAAAACTTAATGAATATGCCCAAATGGTTTCTCACGATTTAAAATCGCCATTGCAAAGCATACACTCGCTTATTACATGGATAAAAGAAGATAACGACAAAGAATTTAATAAAGAAACCACTCAATATTTAAACTTGATAGAAAGTAAAGTAGAAAAGATGGATCATTTAATACAAGGAATTTTAACCTATTCAAAAGTTGATTCAGAAGAAATGATTACAGAAAAAGTTGACTTAAATGATGTAATAAAAAGCTGCATCAATATCATTCATATTCCTAATAATGTTAAAGTAATTGTTAAAGCCAAACTACCTGTTATTAAAGCAAATAAATTTAGAATGCAGCAGCTGTTTCAAAACCTTATCAGTAATGCAGTGAATTATATAGAAAAACCAGAAGGGTTGGTGGTCATTGGTTATAAGGAAGATAAAAATAATTATATTTTTTATGTAAAAGATAACGGGCCTGGTATTGCTAGTAAAAATAAAGAAAAAATATTTAAACTATTTCAATCTTTTACACAACGAGATAGCTCTAATGGAATAGGCTTGTCTATTGTGAAAAGAATTGTAGAAAATTATAAAGGATCAATTTCTGTTGAAAGTGAATTAAAAAAAGGCACCGTATTTTATATAAAATTACCAAAAAAATAATGGAAAAGCCCAATCTAAAATACATTAACAATTTGTCAAAAAACGATAATAAATTTAAACATAAAATAATCAAAATTATTAAATTAGAATTAAAACAAGAAGTAGATGCTTATTATGAAAGTTTACAGACTATAAATTTTAGTTCAACAATTTTTATTGTTCATAAAATAAAACACAAAATTTCATTGCTTGGTCTCGAAAAAAGTTATTATCTTGCCGAAAAATTTGAAAATAATTTAAAATTAGGCTCAACAAATTTGCAGACAGAATTTGAAGAAATTCTTAATAAAATGCAAAATTTTGTTGACAGTTTATAATAAACTCCAAATGAATTGCATAATAATTGACGACGAAGCTTTGGCGAGGGCTATTATTAATCAAAAAATCTCTAAACATTCTAAAATTAAGGTTTTAGGAGAGTTTTCAAATGGTATAGAGGCTATCAAATATTTAAATCAAAATAAGGTAGATGTTATTTTTTTAGACATTCATATGCCAGATTTTACGGGTTTTGAATTTATTCAAACGTTAAAAAACCTACCTAAAGTAATACTAATTACATCCGACAAAAATATTGGCATGCAGGCTTTTGAATATGATTGTATTATTGATTATTTATTAAAACCCATAAGTGATGATCGATTTAAAATAACCATTCAAAAACTTAAAGCGTCTAAAATAATAAACAAATTCGTTTTGGAAAATAATAAACAAATTCCAACCGATACCAATAAAGAATTCTATATAAACATAGGCAAAAGATTAATAAAAATAGAATTTAACTCCGTTAATGTAGTGGAGGCAAAAGGGGATTATATATTGATAAAAACAGAAAACAAAAATTACACCGTTCATTCTACATTAAAAAAAATTTTGGATAAACTACCCAGTCATTCATTTCTAAAAGTACACCGTTCTTTTATAATAAACACAAAAAAAATAATAGATATTGAAGATAATAGTGTGCTTATAGCTAAGGATGTTATACCAGTAAGCAGGTCTAATAGAGCTGAGTTGATAAGTAGACTTAATCTTTTATAGGCCTAAACTAAAACTTTTTTTTGAACAACAGCTCAATACCTTAATCTGATTTTTGAACAATAGTTCGGAGATTGATTTACTTACTCAATGCAACAAAATACTTATAAAATAAAGGAATAGTTTCAATACCTTTTAAGTAATTAAAAACTCCAAAATGTTCGTTTGGTGAGTGAATTGCATCACTATCTAAACCAAAGCCCATTAAAATAGTTTTTGATTTTAATTCTTTTTCAAATAAAGCCACAATTGGAATACTCCCTCCAGACCGAACAGGTATTGCAGGAACGCCAAAAGTTTCAGTATACGCCATGTTAGCGGCTTTATACCCAATGCTATCTATAGGCGTAACATATCCTTGGCCGCCATGATGAGGTGTAACCTGTACTTTTACGCCCATAGGGGCGATGCTTTCAAAATGATTTTTAAACAATTCGGTTATTTTTTGCCATTCTTGATTTGGAACTAAACGCATCGAAATTTTTGCATAAGCCTTACTTGCAATTACTGTTTTTGCACCTTCCCCTGTGTATCCTCCCCAAATTCCGTTAACATCTAATGTTGGTCTTATCGAATTTCTTTCGTTTGTAGTGTATCCCGCTTCTCCATAAACAGCTTCAATATCAATAGCCTTTTTGTAGTTTTCTAAAGAAAAAGGTGCTTTAGCCATTTCTGCTCTTTCTTCTAATGATAATTCTGCAACAGTATCATAAAAACCAGGAATGGTTATGTGATTATTTTCATCATGTAATGACGCTATCATTTTAGTTAAAATGTTAATTGGATTAGCCACGGCTCCTCCATATAAGCCAGAATGCAAGTCACGATTTGGTCCCGTTACACATACTTCAACATAACTTAAGCCGCGTAGGCCAGTTGTGATAGAGGGTTGTTTATTAGAAATCATACCTGTATCCGAAATCAAAATAACATCATTTGCTAGTTTCTCTTGATTGCGTTCCACAAACCAACTTAAACTTTTAGAACCAATTTCTTCTTCACCTTCAATCATAAACTTTACGTTGCAGGGCAATGTATTTGAAGCAATCATGTACTCAAATGCTTTAACGTGCATGTACATTTGCCCTTTATCATCACATGCGCCACGAGCAAAGATTGCTCCCTCTGGATGAATTTCTGTTGTTTTTATTACCGGTTCAAATGGAGGTGATGTCCATAATTCTATAGGATCGGGTGGTTGCACGTCATAATGTCCATAAACTAAAACAGTTGGCAATGATTTATCAATAATTTTTTCACCATATATAATTGGGTAACCAGGCGTTTCACAAAGTTCTACAAAATCACAACCGGCTTTTTCAAGACTTGTTTTCACAAGATCTGCAGTTGCAATAACATCTTGTGTATAAGCACTGTCAGCACTTACAGAGGGTATTTTTAGCAACTCAATTAGTTCGCTTAAAAAACGTTCTTTATTTTCTTTAACGTATGCTTTTATGGAATTCATTATCGTTTATTTTTTACATTGCCAAAAATACAAAAAATAAGATCGTAAAAAAATTTACATTTCTTAATTTATATATAAGAATTATTTTTATATTTGCACCCTCATAATAAGAGAATCAATTTTGCGGGTATGGTGAAATTGGTAGACACGCCAGACTTAGGATCTGGTGCCGCAAGGTGTGAGAGTTCGAGTCTCTCCGCCCGCACAAAAAGCTTTTCGGAAACGAGGAGCTTTTTTATTATACAAAATGTTTCAAAAAGGTTGTTGTTTAGAATGTT
>NZ_CAWUTS010000089.1:0-7153 GCF_963925415.1 uncultured Flavobacterium sp.
TGAAAAATAGAATCCTAATTTTATTGATTTTTTTGATGGTTTTTTCTTGTAAAAAGAATTCAAAAGAATCAATTGAAGAAGTAAATGTTTCAACTATACCACAAGAGCTTTTTACGGTATTAGCACCTGAAAAAACGGGAATTTTATTTTTAAATGAGCTTAAAGAAAATTTAAATAATAATGGGCTTTATTACGAATATTATTACAATGGTGGTGGTGTAGCCGTTGCAGATTTTAATAATGATGAATTAATAGATATCTATTTTGTTCACAGTACAAAAACGAATGCCTTATACCTTAATACGGGTAACATGAAGTTTAAAAATGTTGCTAGAACTTCTAATGCTGGCGGTGGTTATGGCTTCGGTACAGGCGTTACGTTAGTTGATATTAATAATGATGGTTTGATGGATATTTATTATTCTAAATCGGGAAAGTTAAAAGATCCGAATAATAGAAGAAATGAATTATTAATAAATAAAGGGGCAAATGCCAGTGGCATTCCAATGTTTGAAAATCAAGCTCAAAAATATGGATTAGACATCCCAGATTTTACTACGCAAGCCACTTTTTTTGATTATGACAAAGATGGAGATTTAGATATGTTTTTATTGAATCATGGTATCGATACGTATGACGAAAACAATTTAAAAAATCTTATTAATCAAAAATCAGATCATAGAGGTAATCGACTCTATAAAAACAATAATGGAAAATTTGTAGATGTTACCGATCAAGCAAAAATTATTAATAATATGATTGGTTATGGTTTAGGTCTATCTGTATCTGATTTGAATAATGATAATTGGCCAGACATCTATGTAAGTAATGATTTTGCTGAAAAAGATTTTTTATACATCAATAATAAAAACGGAACTTTTAGAGAAACTTCTCTTGAAGCATTTAAGCATATGTCAAACTTTTCTATGGGTAATGATATTGCAGATATAAACAATGATGGTTTGCTAGATATTATGGCAGTTGATATGATGGCTGAAGATGATTTTTCACAAAAAACAAGTATGAGTGGAATGTCTACTGAAAAGTTTTATAATAACACAAAGTTAGGATTGCACCATCAATACATGTATAACACGCTACAATTAAATAATGGTATAAATAAAAAAACGAATACACCTATGTTCTCCGATATTGGGCAATTATCTGGAGTATCTAGTACAGATTGGAGTTGGGCCCCTCTCTTTTTTGATATGAATAATGACGGATATAAAGATTTATTTATCTCAAACGGAATTAAGGGAGATTTCAGAAACAACGATTTTGTCAACTATCATAAGGAAAAACAAGCCGAAGTTATAAAAAATAAAAAGGTAGATAGTAAAAGCTATATTAATGATCTACTTTCTAAAATGCCCTCAAGAAAAAAAGAAAATTATTTTTATCTAAACAATGGGGATTTAACCTTTAAAAAGGCAGTTATTAAACAAAACCCAACAAATTCGAATGGCGCAGCCTATGCTGATTTCGATAATGATGGGGCTTTAGATATCGTCGTAAATAATTCGGATGGAATCTCTTACATATATAAAAATAACTCTATTGGAAATAATTTTATAAAGTTAAAGCTAAAGGGAACGAAAAATAACCTGAATGCATTAGGTGCTCGTGTAGCGTTATATTCAAAATCTTCTACACAAACTATAGAAAATCATTTTACAAGAGGGTTTCAGTCAGCAATGGCTGATGCTATTCATTTTGGGATTAATCAAGACCAGGTTATAGATAGTATTAAGGTAGTTTGGAATGATACTACCAGCCACCTTCTTAAAGACATTAAACCAAACCAAACCATTACAATTTCTTATGAGGATAAAGGCTCTTTTCAAAAGGAAGTAGATAACACATTAAGCCCTTTGTTTACAGATATAACCAAGGAATCTGGCGTCAATTTTACCCATAAAGAGAATGATTTTAATGATTTTGAAAAAGAAACATTGTTACCTCATAGAATGTCTCAATTAGGGCCAGCTTTAGCTGTAGCTGATGTTAATAATGACGGGTTAGATGATTTTTTTATTGGAGGTGCTAAAGGATATACAAGTACTTTATACATCCAAAATACATCCGGTAGGTTTTTAAAAAACAATAAAGCTTTTACAGTAGATAGAAGGCATGAAGATGTTGGTGCAATTTTCTTTGATGCAGATAATGATGGTGACCAAGATTTATATGTAATAAGCGGAGGCACTGAAAGCAAACCAAAAGACACGTATTATACGGATAGGTTGTATGAAAATATAGGGAATGGAAATTTTATAAAAAATAGATTTGCAATACCAGATATAACATCAAGCGGCTTACGTGTTTCTTCTTCTGATTTTGATAAAGACGGAGATTTAGACCTCTTTATTGGTGGAAGAGTTAAACCAGGATTTTATGGACGGCCAACTAAAAGTTATCTTCTTGAAAATATTTCGATTCCTGGTAAAATAAGTTTTAAAGATGTTACGAAAGAACGTATTCCAGAACTCTTAAATCACACGATGATAACTGCTTCGACGTGGGCAGATATGGACAAAGATGGTGACAGCGATTTACTTATTGCAAACGAATGGGGACCATTAGAGTTATATATAAATGATTTGGGAACTTTTAAAAACAGGTCCAAAGACTTTGGTCTATCCCAACACGTGGGGTGGTGGAGTTCTTTAGAAGTAAATGATATAGATGCCGATGGAGATCTTGATATTATTGCTGGAAATCTCGGGTTGAATTATAAATATAAAGCAACTTTCGACACCCCTTTCTTTATGTATGTAAATGATTTTGATGGTAATAACTCTGATGACATTGTTTTGGGTTATAGTCAAGAGAATCAAATATATCCTGTTAGAGGCAGGGAATGTACCTCTAGTCAAATGCCATTTGTAAAAGATAAATTTAAAACATACAATGATTTTGGTTCAGCCAGTATAAAAGAAATATACGGAGAGAAACTTAATGAAGGTATTACCTATAAAGCCACGTATTTTGGTTCAGCAATTTTAAAGAATGAAAACAATACGTTTGCATTTACTTCTTTCGAAAATAGAGCTCAATTATCTTCTGTAAATAAAATTTTAGTTGACGATTTTAATAATGATCAAAAGAAGGATATTTTGTTAGTAGGTAACTTATATGGTTCTGAAGTAGAAACACCAAGAAACGATGCAAGCTATGGTTCCTTGCTGATAGGAAAGCAAAATAGTCAGTTTGAATTTGTCTCAAATGAAACATCAGGTTTGTGGGCAGGAGGGGACGTGAAAGACGCTGCTTTTATAAAAGTAGGAGCATCAAAAGCCATTTTGATAGCTAGAAATAATGGCAAACTGTCATTAATAAAACTGAATAAATAAAGTCAATGAAATTCTTATATACGTTAATTTTATGTTGTTGTATTTCCTTAAGTGGACAGGCGCAAAAAACAACTACATTGAATTCAAATCAGTTACGTGTAACTGTAGATGAAACATTTCCTAGAATTGTAAACTATCTATGGAAAACATCAGGTGCAATTATGTCTGCTAATGAAAATCAATTAAGCAACATGGGCATCAATGGTGAAAGTTATTCGCCAAAAGTTAGCTCTAACACAGAAAACAATAAAATACGTTATACGCTTACAATTACCGAATTAGATTTGGAATTAAAACTTCATATTTCGGTTCAGAAAAATATAGTTTCATTAAAATTTGATACAATAACTGAAAACGGTGTTTTTAAAGTTCATACTATTAAATTCCCTAATCATAGTCTGTTAAGCGTAAAAAGCACTGATGCAAATGGGCAGTTCTCGGGTTCAAAAATGTTTACTGCTATTACAGGAACTGGAGATATCTTTCAAAAAATAACTAAAAAAACACCACTAGATAGTGTTCCAAAAGGATATTTATATGCAATTGTAAATACAAAAAAATTAGCTGGGGCGCTTTGGTCTAATGCCGTTGAAGAGAAGAAAGATGCTAATCGTTTACAAAAGCAAACGACAAAACAAGGTAAAATTAAAACTACAAAAGTGTGGAGTGGTTCATGGATTTATAGAGCAAAAGGGATGACAAAACCTAGTCCTTTACCAGAACTAAAAATTGTGGTTACCGATGATGTAAATAACGACAATGTAGTCGATTGGCAAGATGGTGCAATCGTTTACAGAGATATTCTAAATACACCTGTTGGTTCCGATAAAATTCCAAACATGGTTGTGCAAAGAATTCCGATGAATTTTAGCAGTCAAGCGACCAATCCGTTTATAAAATCTTTGGAGGAAACCAAACGTATATTTCTAAATACAGATGGTCTTGGACAATATGTTATTTTGAAAGGATATGGTTCAGAAGGACATGATTCTAAACATCCAGATTATGGAGATATCGGGCATAGACAGGGAGGAGCAGAGGAGATGAATGTGTTAGCAAATGCAGCTAAAAAATACAATACATCAATTGGCGTGCATGTCAACGCAACAGAGTCGTATCCAGAAGCACAAGCTTTTAATGAAACGTTGATAGATAAAACAAAAAAAGGTTGGAACTGGTTAGATCAATCTTATTATATGGATAAAAGATATGATGGCATTTCTGGCAATAGACTTCGAAGATTAAAATCATTGAAAGATCAAGTACCAGCTTTAGACTTTCTGTATGTAGATGTCTGGTATGCAAAGGGTAGCTGGGATAGTAGACAATTAGGAAGAGAAATTCACTCTTTAGGATTATATTATACGACAGAGTTTCCGCAGGATCATGAATACGACGCTATCTGGAATCACTGGGCAGTAGATTATAAATACGGCGGAAAAATGATCAAAGGGTATAATAGTAAAATTGTGCGTTTTATCAGAAATCACCAAAAAGACACTTGGATTGCAAAACACCCGTTATTAGGCGGCACAGAAATAGTAGATTTTGAAGGTTGGCAAGGCAGAATTAATTATGATGATTGCCTAGAGGCCACATTTGACATTAACTTGCCTACTAAATATTTACAGCACTTTCCTATTAAAAAATGGGAAGAAAACAACATCACTTTTGCTGATGGTGTAAAAGTATCTACAAACTCCGGAAAAAGAATCATTACAAAGAATGGTAAAGTGTTGCTAAAAGAAAACACGTATTTGTTACCATGGAACCCTAAAATCGAAGAAAAGTTATATCATTGGAATCATAAAGGCGGAAAATCTTCTTGGGAAGTGCCTACTTCATGGAAAAATGTTTCTACGGTTTATGTATATCAATTAACAGATTTAGGAAAGGTAAGCGAAGAAAATATTTCTATAGTAAATAATCAAATTGAACTTTCAGCCAAAGCGAAGACACCTTATGTTATCTTTAAAAAGAAACAGCAAAAAGACACTATGGTTTGGGGCGAAGGCTCTTTGGTGAAAAACATGGGGTTTAATAGCGGAAATTTAAATAGTTGGAAGCTAAATGGAACACATACCGCAGTTAAAAGAAATGAAAATGGACAGTATGAGTTGTCAATAGATAAAGGAGAAAAGGTTCGTGTAAGTCAAACCATTAAAAGATTGCCTAAAGGACATTATTATGCTTCTGTTTATGTAAATACAGAAAATAGAAAAGCAACCTTAGCCGTCAAAACAAAAGATACTGTAACCTCAAAATATGCAATCAACTCGTTATGGGAAAACTATATCTCCGCAGATAGTAAACACGGTACAAACATGCAAAGAATGTATGTGCATTTTGATGTGCAAGAGCATCATGAAGATGTAGAATTATTTTTAAATGTAGATAAAGGGAGCGGTAAAGTGTGGTTTGATAATATTAGAGTAAAAGCTATTGGCCAAACAAAAAAAGCAGACAGCCTCTATTTTTCGGAAAACTTTGAATATGTACCCTCAGGAATTTTTCCATTTGTTAAAGGTTCTGCTGGAGGCTCCAACGACCCAAGAATTCATTTAGCTGAATTGCATTCTCCTTACACTCAAAAAGGTTGGAATAGAAAAAAGGTTGATGATGTGATTGAGGGAAAATGGTCTTTAAAATTACATGAAAATGTAAATGGCCTTGTGATGCAAACCATTCCTCAAAATGTACGCTTCAAAGCAGGAAAAAAATACACAGTTACATTTAAATATCAAACTGAATCAAATGATTATTCATTTGCCATAGGAGATGGTACTGAAATAGTATCAGAAAGTATTATTACGGCTCAGTTAGAAACGCAAACATACTCAGTAACTTTTACTGGATCTAAATCTGGTAATTCTTGGTTTGGTTTTGTAAAGAATAATAAAAATGAATCTGATTTTATCATTGATGAGATTGAAATAAAAGAATATAAAACCAACAACTGGAACATTACTAAATCTTCTTCTGAAGAAACTTCTGGACAAGGCCCGCTTAATGGCCATGCAAAAAATGCAATTGACATCGATAGTGAAACATATTGGCATTCAGCTTGGTCTGCTTCTCAACCAAGCTATCCTCATTCTATTACTATTAACTTACATTCAGATGAAATAATTAAGGGGTTTACCTTTTTGAGCAGAACAGATAAATACAACGGCAGACCAAAAGACATTACAATTGAAACATCTGCAGACGGTGTGAATTTTGAAAGTCTTGGTGATTTTACATTGGGAGATAACACTGCAAAGCAATTTATAGAATTGACTACTCCAATAACCATTCAATATTTTAAAGTTACCATTACAAGTGGTTATGATGATAATTCGGGAGAAGATGTGTTTTTTACACATTTAGCAGAAATAGGTATATATTAGATGAGAACAAAGTAGGATTTGTAATGCAAAAGACCAAAATAACACCCAATACAAAAAGTGAAAATCATTAAAAATGAAGAATCGGAAAAGGTTCTTATTGCTTGGGAAGTATTTGTTTATCTTTTGTTATTCGCTTCCCAAATAAAATTAAAAACCTAGAAAAAATAGATAGAATTTTAACTTAAATATTTTAAGAATGAAGTTTAAATATAAAATGAGAAGTAAATTATTAATGGTTTGCTTATCTATATCTTTAACTGGTTTGATAAATGGTCAAGAAAAGAATATCTCGCATTATATTGAAAACGAAGCGGTAATTAGTGAGAATAAATTAGAAACCCATGCGTCATTTTCTTCTTATGCTACTAATGAAGATGCTTTGAGTTTTAACCCTACTAATGCTAACTT
>NZ_CAWUTS010000090.1:0-24232 GCF_963925415.1 uncultured Flavobacterium sp.
GTTTTGCATTAAAAATAAGGTTAAACTAATAGCATTCAAATAAAAAAGGACCTCATAAAATGAAGTCCTTTTTTAGTGTTATATTGATTAAAAATTAGTCTCTGTTAAATTCAAAACTTTGACCTTGTACGTTTAATTTAAAACTTTGTTTGTCCTCTGCAAATTTAATTTCAACTCCTTGTGAAGGTATAGAAAATGTATTATCGCCTTTGTCTTCAGCTTCAATTTCTTCTCCATTTGCAGACATGATCATAACATCATTTTCTTCTAAAATGGTTATTTTTACAGGAATTTGTTTACTTGAATAATCTGCAGCATAGGCCGCATATTTACCTGGTTTTAAATCTTCTATACCAGCAGATTTCCATTCGTTATTGTCGTCATTAACATCAGGTAAATTGTTTTCTGGATCTATTGTTATTTTTTTAATTTCTTCTGTTGACTCATAATTGAAAGACCAACTTGTATTACGTTGCCAAATTTCAACTGGTAATTTAACAACATCTTTTTTACCAGAAACCGTTTCAATTTCTAAAGTAACAGGCATTGCCATTTTTTCTAAATTTTCTATAGAAATTACAGCACCATTTTTAGGGTCATTTTTGTTATATTTTACTCCCGTAATTGCTTGATCTAACCTCCAGTTATTTGTAATCCAACCTCTCCAAAACCAACCCAAATCTTCACCTGAAACATTTTCCATTGTTCTAAAAAAGTCTTCTGGTGTTGGGTGTTTAAAAGCCCATCGTTGCACATATGTTCTAAATGCATTATCAAAACGTTCTTTTCCTAAAACTTCATTACGCAATAGATCAAGTGCCGTTCCTGGTTTCATATAAGCTAAAATACCCATATTGCGTTCTTTCATTCCATCTGGAGCAGAATATACAGGCTCTAATGAAGGACTTGTCATCATTTCAGCCATACGGTGCATGTTCATTTTACGTTCTTTATACTCACCTGCATTAAAATCTTCAGCACTTACTCCGTTGATAAACGTATTAAAACCTTCATCCATCCAAGCAAATTGTCTTTCATTTGATCCTACAATCATAGGAAACCAAGCGTGACCAAATTCATGATCTGTTACGCCCCATAAGCCAGCTCCTTTTGAAGAGTATTTACAAAATACAATTCCAGGATACTCCATTCCACCTTCATTTCCTGCAACGTTTATTGCTGCAGGGTAAGGATATTCAAACCATCTTTTAGAGTAACCTTCAATACTTGTTTTGGTATATTCTGTAGAACGACTCCAAGCTTTTTGCCCTTCACTTTCAATAGGGTAAGCCGAAATTGCCATTGCTTTTTTTCCGCTTGGTAAATTGATGCGAGCAGCATCTATAATAAAAGCAGCTGATGAAGCCCAAGCTACATCGCGCGAATTAGTCATTTTAAACTTCCACGTTTTTGTTCCATTTGCAGTCAGTTTTGTTACATCATCAGAAGAACGAACCATAACTGTAGTTTCACTTTCTTTAGCTTTTGCCCAATTGGCTTGTTCTGACTTACTCATTACTTGCGAAGCATTTGTAATATCACCCGAACAAACCACAAAATGATTTGAAGGAACAGTTATAGAAACTTCAAAATCTCCGTATTCACAATAAAATTCACCTGCACCTAAATAAGGTTGCGTATTCCATCCTCTTACATCATCATAAACGGCCATTTTTGGGTACCATTGAGCTATAGTAAATATAGTACCGTTTTTTGTAGGCAAATATCCCATTCTATCTGAGCCATATTCTGGAGAAACAAATGCGAAATCTATGCTAATTTTAGCTTTTCCACCATTTGATTTTAAGGGTTTGGCTAACACAATTTTTATGCGTGTATCTACAATTTCATAAGAAGCTGCATTACCATTAACCTCCACTTTAGAAATTTTGTGGCCTCCATCAAATGCTTCCCCTTTAGCTCCATTTCTAGAACCGCTTACAGGTATTACAGCATTTCCACGAGAATCTTTAGCAAATAAATTTTGATCTAAATACATCCAAATAAAATTCAATTGATCTGGACTGTTATTGGTATACGTTACATCTGCTGTACCTTTAATCTCTTTAGTATCTTCATTCAAATTGGCTGTTAAAACATAATCAGCACTATTTTGCCAATATTTTGAACCAGGTTTTCCACTAGCTGATCTATATTCTGTAGCATTTTTAGTATAAAAATTTGGCGCAAAAGCATCTACATAACTGTAGTTGTTCGTTTGAGATTCTTGTGCTTGAATGTCCAAAAAACCAATACATAAAGCAACTATTGTGATTGCTTTTGAAAAAATATTTTTCATTGGGTTAAGTTTAAGTTATTAAATATTAATAGGAAACAAATTAACGAAAAAAAAAAATAGTATTTTTAATTTTCAGTACCTTTGGATCATAAATATTTGTTAATGCTTACACTAAATTTTACACCTTTCCCAATTTTAACATCAGAACGATTAATTTTTAGAGAAATTAGTGAAAGTGATGTCAATGAAGTTTTTCTATTGAGGAGCAACCCAGAAAATATGAAATTCATACCTAGACCTTTGTTAAAAAATTACAAAGATGCTTTGGAACATATAAAAATAATTCAGAATAAAATTAATAAAAACGAAGGTATTAATTGGGTGATTTGCTTAAAAGACAATCCTAAAATGATAGGTTTATTGGGACATTATATCATAAATCCTGAACATTATCGTTCTGAAATAGGGTATATGATTCTACCCGAATATCATGGAAAAGGAATAGTTACTGAGGCTGTGGAAAAACTACTTGATTATGGATTTAATAATTTAAAATTAAATTCAATTGAAGCAATAATTGATCCTTCAAATATATGCTCTGAACGTGTTTTACAAAAAAACAACTTTGTAAAAGAAGCTCATTTAAAAGAAAATATTTGTTTTGAAGGAATTTTTTCAGATAGTGTAATTTATTCAATATTAAAACGAAATTATAAACAATAATATGAGCGAATTTGAAAACCAATTTTTAATAGTAAAAGAACTTTTAAGTTTTAAAGATTATAACAAAGCAATAAAAAGAGTTATCGATTTTACGTTAGATACAGAAAATATTGAGTATTATAAAAAAACAAATTCTTTTCTAAATTGGTTAGATGAAAATGAATCTAATGAGATTGAAAAAAATGAAAAGCTAACACATTTATTAGAAGAACTTCATGCTTTTTTGAGTTCCAAAATTTGTAATGAACATCAAAATATTATTTCAATTAAAAATTTAGTTAAACAATATACAACATTTTCATTAGGACCAATTGATTTAAATATAAATACAGGAGAAATTGTTGGTTTAGTTGGTGAAAATGGTAATGGTAAAACTACATTATTAAGAAGTATTTGTGGTGAATTACATCCTACTTCTGGAAGTATTAATTACAATTTTGACTATGAAGATACTTTTGATTTGAGAACAAAATTAGTTTATATACCACAACGAACAGAAACATGGAGAGGTTCTATGTATGAAAATCTTGAATTTACTGCAAGTTGCTATGGCTATAAAGCTGAAGAAAATAATTTAGTTGTTGATTTAATAATTACAAGGTTAGGATTAAGAAAATATAGAAATCATCGTTGGAATAATTTATCGTCAGGTTATAAAATGCGTTTTGAATTAGCACGAATGTTGCTTAGAAAACCTAAAATTTTATTAATTGATGAACCCTTAGCTAATTTAGATATTTTGGCACAACAAACTGTTTTAGATGATTTTAGAAATATTGCAAACTCTGCATTTCGACCAATTGCTATTGTTTTGAGTTCGCAACAATTATATGAAGTTGAAAAAACTTCTAATCAAGTACTATTTTTAAAAAATGGAGCTCAAAAAAATTTGAATATTGCTTCAGAAAACGAAGAAAAACAATTTATTATTGAATTTGAAAGTACACAATCTTTAAGTGAATTAAAAATTGCTTTTGAAAGTTTACAATTGATAAGTATGGAACAAAACGGTGGAACATTAATTGCTACTTTTCCTCATAACATTACAATTAATGACTTCATGAAAACTATTATTAATCAAAACGTTACCATTAGTTATATGCGCAATATTTCTAATTCAACAAGACGTTTTTTTGTAAACTAAAACCCTATGCTAAAAGATATTCAGAAAAAATTATTATTAAAGTTTCCTTTAATTTGGAATACTAAATTAGTTCCAATGTTACTTATTGGTGTTTTGTTACAATTGATTTTCTTTGCTTTAGGTTTTTATGAAGGAACAATTGATTTTTCAAACCAAACAATAGTAGATATTGAAGTAAGTGCTATTCTTTTTGGTATATTATTGGTGCTTATTATTATTATTTTATGGTTAGTTAATTACTTCAAAAACAATTCGTTAAAATCTTATTACACCAAATCTAAAAATAGTTTATTTTATGAATGGTTTCAGGTTTTTATTATTTGTTTGTTGCTTATTTCGTTTTATTTATCTTTTCAAGTTGGAAGACAATTGCATCAAAAAAGTTATTTTTCATTAGAAGAAACCAAAACTAGATGCAAAATAATAGGCAATGCAAATATTTTTATTGATGGTTATTTTAAAGAAACTGAAATTGATTCTTTAGCTTCAAATTTAATAGATAGTTTAGGAAATAAAATAATAGAAAACATTATTGAATATCAAACTAATGATCATGCCATTGAGGAAGTTGCATTGGAAACAGTAGAAGAAGCTGCTTATCCATATAAACTTATTTATAAAGATTATATCTATTTCAAAAATAAAAAATTTGACAAATATTCTTTAATGAATCGTGCTAATTTTGAATTTTCAGTATTTGACAATAAAGAAGATTCGTTACAAAATTTAGAAGTTAAAAATTGGCTTTTTAATGACAATCAAATTGAAATTAAAAAACTAATGACCAATTACTTAAAATTAATTAAAGAGCATAATCTTGGAACAAATTTAAATGTAGATAAATGGTTTAAAATAACGTACAACAGACCCGAATTTACAGATTTTCAATACATTATTCCCTATTATGAAGAATTTGAGACAGATGATACTTACAGATACAACATAAACTATTATTCAAAAGGCTATAGAAATCAAGATAAAAGTAAATATTCAAAGTATTTTGTTCAACAAGATGTTTTAAAAACAAAATATAAGATAGCTTCAAAAGCACATACAAAACCTTTTATCGAATTAGACGAAATTTTAGCCTACTTATATGGTGCACTGGTCTTATCTTTATTAATCATTTCTTTTCGATTTTCATCAGGAAAAAGTTGGTTAATTTCTTTAGTTTCATTTGGAATATTAAATATCATTTATGGCGTTTTTACAGCTATTGCTTCGTCTGAAATATATTATTTATATTTTGCATTATTTACTATTTTAAGTGTAATAATTTACTTTTTTATCATTTATTTTAATAAAAAAAGTATTCAATTAAGTCGAATTGCTCTAAATTTATTTTTATGGACATTTGCATGTGTCATTCCTGTTCTCTATTTTTTAATTCTTGGAAAATATAGACAGGAAAGAAATAACTATAGAAATTATGATTCTCCAGAAAACTATTGGTTAAATACGCATATACCTGATATGATGGTAATTAATTTTATTATATCAATTATCGTAATTTTTATTATGAGTAGAATTATTAAAAATTGGAAAGGATTAGCAGAAGAATAGATGAAAACAACACTATTATACGAAAAATATACAGCATCTATTAATCATTTAGGTGCTGAATTAACCTCATTTTTAAAAGGAGAAATTAATTATATATGGACTATTGACGAACGGTATTGGAACAAAACTTCTCCAATTTTATTTCCAATTGTGGGATCTTTAAAAAACAATTCTTACAACTTAAACAAAGAAGCATATACTTTACAAAGACATGGGTTTGCAAGAAACTTTGAGTTTAAAGTTTTAAAAAAAACTGAAAATACAGTTGTATTTTCAATGGTGCAAAACACAGAAACATTTCAAGTATACCCCTTTGAATTTGAGTTGCAATTGACCTATGTTTTGTTAAAAAATAAATTAACTATAAGCTATACCGTTGTCAATAATTCAAATTTGAAAATGCCCTTTAATATTGGAGCGCATCCTGCGTTTTCAATTCCTAAAAATTTTGAAAACTACAGTTTAAGTTTTAATAATGAAGAGCAATTAGTCACCCATCATTTAGAACACGAATTGTTTAATGGTACAACTTCAAACATTTATATAGAACAAGGAAAATTGCCACTTACATATGCATTATTTGAAAAAGATGCCTTGGTATTTAAACAACTTAAATCAAATGAAATTAGTATTTTAAAAAAGGATCAACCACATGTAAAAGTTAATTTTGAAGGATTTCCTTTTTTAGGCGTTTGGACCAAAAAAAACGCAGCTTTTTTGTGTATTGAACCCTGGTTAGGTTATGCAGATAGTTTGACATCAACAGGCAACATTTATGAAAAAGAAGCCATTCAAATATTAAATTCTAAAGAATCTTTTACCTGTAGTTTTAGCATTGAAATTTATTGATTAATGCACTTTTACTATAAGCAAATCTCCGTTTCCATTTTGGATTGGGATATCAAAATTATTGCTCAATGTTTGTCCTACCATAACAAATCCCTTATCTTTTAATTCGACGGCGTCAGAACCAAAATCAAAATCAGTACCTCCAAATGTTTGTTGCCATAGCAAATTTCCGTTTGGGCTTATGCTAAAGGCAAAAAAGTCGTTTTCTCCTTTGTTTTCATCAAAACTTCTGGTATGACCAGCTATTAATAAATTTCCGTTTGAAATACTTTTAATTGAATTTGAAGTATCAAAAGCTGATCCACCAAATGATTTTTCCCAAAGCAATAAGCCCTTATCATCGATGTTTATAACCCACACATCATTAGCTCCTTTGTTTGATGAAATATCTCCATCAGTACTGTTTGATGTTCCTGTAATAATATAGGTGTTGTTTATGTTTTTTTCAATTCCATAAGCTTGATCTATTTGAGAACCGCCATATGTTTTTTTCCAAACTAAATCGCCAAATGCACTTACTTTAACAACCCAATAATCATAGCTGCCATGACTATCGTTTACGTCAAAATCATCACTTTCAGAAAAACCTGCCATAACAAAACCGCCATCATTAGCTTCCACCACATCAAAAACTCTATCATTTTTTGTTCCACCAAAATACTTATCCCAAAGTTTGTTTCCGTTTGCATCTAATTTTTGACCATAAAACTCGCCAACACCATGAAGCGTTCCAAAAACGTTTCTACCTAACCCCGCATAATCAATGTAACCAACAACAAAATAACCACCATCTGACGTATTTATTATTTTATGGGCATGATCGTGACTTAGAAAACCGTTGCTTTTTGTCCAAATTATATTTCCACTTGAATCAGTTTTAAAAATAAAAAAATCGTGCATGCCTAAATTGCTTGGCACCTCACCATCGCTACTTTTACTGTATCCAGCAATTACTAATGTTCCGTCGTTATTTTCAATTACACTATATCCTATATCGTCTTGAGAACCTCCATACGTTTTACTCCACAATAAATTTCCATCGGTATTGTATTTTGAAAGCCATATGTCTTCTAATGCATATTTTTTATCTGTAATTACACCATCAGTACTCTTTGTATTTCCAATTACTACAAATCCTCCGTCTTGGGTTGCAATTGCGCCATGTATTTCTTCTAAATCTGATCCTCCATAGGTTTTAGACCAAATTTTTTGGCCATTAAACGCATTAGGGCCTGTTTGATTTAGGTCCATTTCTTTGTTACAAGATGATAGTAAAATTAAAGCTAAAAAGAAAAAAAATTTATTCATTATTCTACTATTAATTTTTTTGTAGTTGAACCATTTATTACGATCAAATACAAACCTGGAGCAAAATCATTTGTATTTACATCAAATTCATTAACGCTTATTAAATTGAACGATTTAACTTCTTTACCTAAAGTATTAAAAATACCAACCGAGGTTATTAAATTTTTTGATGTTAATTTTGACAATCCAGTTGAAGGATTTGGATACAATGAAACCGATATTTCGTGAAAATCAGTATTGGATAATGTGCCACTCTTTTTTACAACAAACAAACCACTTTCTATATCACTTATAACGATAGAGCCACTTGCAAAATAAGGATAAACACTCCATGCACCATTAAAAGAGTTTGAATTACTTGATGGAAAGGTATCAAAAAAACCAATTTCTGACATGGCACCAGAATTGATGTTTGTTATGTCTAATAATCGCAAACCAGCTCTGTAGCTTGCTAAATAAAATTCATTTCCCATTGTATAGCCATTATGATCAATTGCAGCAGTAGTTCCAGAGTAATTTGCTTTTAATACGGGGTTGTCTAAATCTGTCATATCGGCAATAATGGTTTTTGTATTAAAACCCAAGTTAGACTCATCAAGTTCATCACCAAGCAAAAAATATGCATGATCTTCTGTCAACCAACCTTGATGTGTATAAGAAGTATTAGAATAGGTAAACGTCGACAATAAGATAGGATTTGCTTTATTGGTAACATCTACAACTACAACTTTGTCTTGGTTAGAACCAAAAAAGATTTCTTTACCAAGGTGTGCTGTATCGGGTCCGTTATAAATTATAATTTGAGCATCATGACTGTATTGTTGAGCATCATAGCCACCAGCTGCAACAGGAGCCGTAGGGTTTTGTATGTTTATAAAATGAGGCCCTCCAGAAAAAGTATTTGTACCAATTGCATAAGCAAAACCTGTTGCTTCATTGATGGCTAAATTATGACACTTACCAAATCCTGTATAATGGGCATCCATTGTAAAAGTTTGAGGTGTTGTAACATTTCTTAATCTTGTAAGATCAAAAACCTGCATACCGTGATTAATAGCTTCACTAACTATAAACGCATGATTGTTATACACTTTTATATCTCTCCAAATACTGTTTTGAGTTGCTGTTGGTAATTTTCCTAAATAAATAGGTGCAGATGGATTTGTAATATCTACAAATGCAGTATGGCTATTTAATCCTATTAACGCATATTCTTTGTTGTCTAAAGAATCTGTCCAACCCCAAATATCATTAGCTTCTGAGTTTGTATTTCCACCAAGTTGAGTATTTGATAAATGTGACATTAAATCTAAATTATTACATGGATATATTCCTGCTACTCCAGATACACAAGGGGTTTGAGCAAAAATAAAACCAGAATAAATAAATAGAAAAGAGCATAGGAACACTTTTTTTAAACTTGTTTTCATAAAAATTGTAATTGAACTACAAATATAAGAATAATGTAGGTTTTTTTTTACAAACGAAATAAATAATAATAATTGTAGTATTTAATGATTTACTTTACATTTGTACCATATGCAAAAAACGATTAACATACTCAATAAAAGAGCACGATTTGACTATGAAATATTAGACAAGTACAATGCTGGTATCGTTTTAACCGGTACTGAAATAAAATCCATACGTTTAGGTAAGGCTTCAATTGCAGAAAGTTTTTGTGAATTTCACAATAACGAACTTTTTATAATTAATTCACATATTGAAGAATATCAATATGGAACGCATTACAATCACAAAACAAAAAGTGAAAGAAAATTATTGCTCAACAAAAAAGAATTAAAGAAATTAGAAAAGGAAAGCCAAAATAAAGGACTAACCATTGTTGCTTTAAAATTATATACAAACGAAAAAGGATTAGCTAAAATTGAAATAGCATTAGCTAAAGGAAAGAAAAACTACGACAAACGTGAATCCTTAAAAGAAAACGACACAAAAAGAGACATCGATCGGATAAAAAAATCTTTTTAAGTTTTTTTATATAAAAATTTATGACTTAAATAGTCATGTATGTACTTTTCATTGCTATGAATAAACTATTAAAAACTGCTAGAGAGCAAAAAAACATTAAAACACGTGAATTAGCACAACTAATTGGTATTGATCAAGCATTGATAAGTAAGTTTGAAAGTGGCTCAAGAAAACCAACAAAAGAACAAATTAAAAGACTTTCAGAAGTATTAGAAATTAAATATGAAACTTTAATTGTTGAATGGATTAAAGAGCGTATTTTACATGAAATAAAAGATGAAGAATTTGGATTAAAAGCTTTACAACTAGCAGAAGCAGAAGCTATACATCATGCCGATTTAAAAAAAGAAACTCTTTCACATGAACTGCAAAATATATTAAGTGATATTGATTCAATAAAAAAAGAATTGAACAATATTAAATCGCTTGATTGTTTTAAAATTACCCAGAGCTTAGAATTAGAATACACTTTTGAAAGCAATAAAACAGAAGGTAATACTTTAACCCTTCACGAAACAGATTTAATTGTGAATGAAGGAACAACTGTTTCTGGAAAAAGCATGCGTGAACACCTGGAAGCTATAAATCATCAAGAAGCTATACACTACATTCAATTACTAGTAAAACGCAATTTTTCTTTAAATGAAAGAGAACTATTATCTATTCATAATCTAATTCTTAGAGGAATTGTGTCAGAAGATGCGGGCAAGTATAGAAAAGTGCAGGTGCTTATAAAAGACAGTTCTCATTTGCCTCTACAGCCTTATTTGATTTCAAAAGCTATGGAAGATTATTTTTTATGGTTTTTAGAAAACAAAAACAAATTACACCCTATAATTTTAGCAGCTGAGATGCACAAAAAATTAGTTGCGATTCATCCTTTTATTGAGGGAAATGGTAAAATTTCTCGTCTAATAATGAATTTAATTCTTCTTCAACATGGTTATGTAATTGCAAATATTAAAGGAGATTACGATACAAGAATGAATTATTACAAAGCATTAGAAAAAGCTCAAACTTCTAACAACAAAGAAAACTTTTTAATGTTAATTGCTCAAACAGAAAAAGATTGTTTAGAACGATACCTTTCTATGCTTAAACAATAGTTTAAAAAAATGCTTAAATAAAGTGAGGCTAACATTAATTCTTATCTTCCAAGAGTGGCACAAATCTAAATTCTCCAAATTCGTGTTTTTCAAATTGAGTTTCATTTTTACGAATCAACATCGTCATGATTTGATTTTCTTGGCCTAACGGAATAACCAACTTACCTCCTATTTTTAATTGAGCCATTAGAGGTTTCGGAATAATAGGTGCTCCCGCAGTTACCAGTATACTGTCAAAAGGTGCAAATTCAGGCAAGCCTTTATATCCATCTCCAAAAATCATTTTTTTTGGTCTTATACCTAGTTTCGGTAATAAAAGAGATGTTTTTTTAAACAATTCTTTTTGCCTTTCAATGGAGTAAACCGTTGCTCCCATAGTGCATAAAACAGCTGTTTGATAACCACTACCGGTGCCAATTTCAAGAATTTTATCTTCTTTTTGAACATCTAATAATTGGCTTTGAAAAGCAACAGTATAAGGTTGCGAAATGGTTTGATCTGCTCCTATTGGAAATGCTTTATCTTGATATGCAAAATCTTCAAAACTAGAATCCAAAAATAAATGACGCGGCACAATTTTAACAGCTTCTAAAACTCTTTTGTCTGTAATCCCTTTTTCTTCTAAAATTTTAGACAATTGATTTCTAAGACCTTGATGTTTTGAAGTGTTTTTCAATTTGATAAATTAATTTGATTGGTAAAAATACTTTTTAAATATTAAATTTCAAATGTAAAAATGCTAAACTTTTAAAGCCATAAGTTTTTAAAATTTGAACTAAAATAGTACATTTGATAAATATATAATTTTATAGAATAACCATGATTTTAAATTATAAATTATAATGAAGATTTTCTTTCTGGTATTTCATCCATCAAAAAAAAAATAGTATCTATATGATAAAAGTCGGCGTTTTAGGTGCTGGTCATCTCGGAAAAATTCATTTGCGATTATTAGAACAGTCAGAAAAATACGAATTGGTTGGTTTTTATGATGAAAACCAAGAAAATGGAAAAAAAGTTGCAGCCGAATTTGGCTATACTCAGTTTGACACCATAGCACGATTAATTCATGCTGTAGATGTTGTAGACATTGTAACTCCAACACTTTCACACTATAAATGTGCAAAAGTTGCTATAAAATCGGGTAAACATGTTTTTATTGAAAAACCAATTGCAACATCTGTAGAAGAAGCAGAAGAAATAATTTCTTTATCAAATGAATTTAATGTAAAAGGCCAAGTTGGACATGTGGAACGATTTAACCCAGCTTTTATAGCTATAAAAAACATGGTTGAAAATCCAATGTTTATTGAAACACATCGCTTGGCAGAATTTAATCCAAGAGGTACAGATGTTCCTGTAGTATTAGACTTAATGATTCACGATATCGATGCAATTTTAAGTGTTGTAAAATCTAAAGTAAAAGCTGTTCACGCAAGTGGCATTTCTGTTTTGAGTCAATCACCAGACATTGCTAATGCACGAATTGAATTTGAAAACGGTTGCGTTGCAAACATTACATCGAGTAGAATATCAATGAAAAACATGCGAAAATCACGTTTTTTTCAAAAAGATGCTTATATCTCTGTAGATTATTTAGATAAAGTTTGCGAAGTAGTAAAAATGAAAGCAGCTCCAGAAGTTCCTGGTGATTTTGATATGATTCTACAAAACGCAGAAGGAGATAAAAAGCAAATCTATTTTGATAATCCAGAAGTTGCACCAAATAATGCCATATTAGATGAATTAGAGTCTTTTGCAGATGCTATAAATAACAACACAACACCAATAGTAACGCTACAAGATGGCACAGAAGCATTACGCATTGCGTATATGATTATTGATTCGATGAAAAATAAATGAGTTTCTAAAATTGAAACTTTAAATAAAAATATAACTAAAATTTTAACATGAAACAAATAGCCGTAATTGGAGCAGGAACGATGGGTAACGGAATTGCACATACCTTTGCGCAATCAGGATTTACTGTAAAACTAATCGATATTTCTGAACAATCATTAGAAAAAGGTATCGCAACTATCGCCAATAATCTTGATCGAATGGTGTTAAAGCAAAAAATAACTGAAGAAGACAAACATAAAACTATTGCAAATATCATTACCTATACTGATATTGCTGACGGTATTGTGGGTTGTGACTTAGTAGTTGAAGCAGCTACGGAAAATGTGGATTTAAAATTAAAAATATTCAAACAATTGAGTGATGTTTGTGACCATAATGTAATTTTGGCATCAAACACTTCATCTATTTCTATTACACAAATTGCCTCTCAAGTACTTCATCCCGAACGTGTTATTGGCATGCATTTTATGAATCCTGTACCAATTATGCAGTTGGTAGAAATTATTAGGGGATACTCAACCTCAGATGAAGTTACTAAATTAATTATGGATTTATCTATAAAACTAGGCAAAACACCTACAGAAGTAAATGATTATCCTGGATTTGTAGCCAACCGCATTTTAATGCCTATGATAAATGAAGCTATAGAAACTTTATACAACGGTGTAGCTGGTGTAACCGAAATTGATACCGTCATGAAATTAGGAATGGCACACCCTATGGGCCCTTTACAATTAGCCGACTTTATTGGCTTAGATGTTTGCTTATCCATCCTAAATGTAATGCATAACGGTTTTAAAAACCCAAAATACGCTCCTTGTCCCTTATTGGTAAATATGGTGATGGCTGGCAAGCATGGCATCAAATCTGGAGAAGGATTTTATGATTATTCTGAAAATAAAAAAGCAGAAAAAGTTTCGAAACAATTTAATACAAAAAACAATTAAAGTGTATAACTAGTATCTGATAAATAAATGAGTAAAATAATTCCTTTTAAAGCTGTTCGTCCTGCACCAGATAAAGTTGGGTTGGTATCGTGTAGAAATTATGATGATTACAGTGCCGCTGAAGTAGTAGCTTGGCTTAACTTTAATCCATATTCGTTTTTACATGTCATAAATCCTGCATTTGCAAATGTTCGAAAAATTAGTTTAGACAAACGATTTAAAGGTGTTGCATTAAAATATCAAGACTTTAAAAGAGAAAAGATTTTAATTCAAGAAGAAAGTCCGGCATATTATATCTATGATATTCAAGCCAAAAATCAAAAATTTACAGGAATTATTGCAGGTACTTCCGTTGAAGATTATCAAAAAAATACAATTAAAAAACACGAAGACACACTTCAATACAGGGTAGAATTATTTAAAGATTATATGCAACAAACTGGTTTTAATACGGAGCCCGTTTTGGTTACATATCCAGATAATGAAGCAATAAGTGATTGGATTTTATTAAAAAAACAAAACGAACCCTTATACGATTTTTCAACAACCAATAAAGAAAAACACACCCTTTGGAAAATTGAAAGCGAAGGCGACATAAACTGGTTAACCAGTCATTTTGATGCTATGCCTAATTTATATATTGCTGATGGTCATCATAGATCGGCTTCTGCAGAGTTATTACATGAAGATCAAAAACATGTTAAAAACAATAATTTAAATTACTTTATGAGTTTTTTAATACCCGAAAGTAATGTTAAAATATATGAATTCAATAGAATCATACGCGATTTAAACGGAAATACAAAAGATGGTTTTTTGGATAAATTAGCCATTCATTTTATTATAAAAATTAAAGGGCAGGAATTGTGGAAACCTGAAGATAAGTTTGAGTTTGGAATGTATTTGGACGGTGATTTTTATGCTTTATTTTATAAAAACAAAACCTATATACAGGATCAATACAAAACACAACATGAAATTTTAGACAATCTAGACGCTCAAATTTTGTATGACAAAGTATTATTACCTATACTTGGGATTGAAGATTTAAGAAACGACGAACGCATTGATTATATTTCAGGAAAACAATCTATAACTTCAATAAAAATGGTAGTTGATGAAGGAGAGTTTGCAGTTGGCTTTATACTTTATCCATCAAATATAAATGAAATTAAGGCTTTTGCAGATAACGATTTAATTATGCCACCAAAAAGCACCTACATTGAACCTAAGTTTAGAAGTGGTTTGTTGGTATACGAGCTTTAGAATTAGAACAAAAAATTAATTTCAAATTAATTACTAGAAAATTTAAAAATGTCAATAGCTCAAAAATATACTCAAATAAAGTCTCAACTTCCAAATAACGTAATACTTGTAGCTGTTTCAAAAACAAAACCTGTGTCAGATTTGATGGAAGCTTATGAGGCGGGGCAACGCATTTTTGGAGAAAACAAAATCCAAGAAATGACCGAAAAATGGGAACAAATGCCAAAGGACATTCAATGGCATATGATTGGGCACGTTCAAACCAACAAGGTCAAGTATATGTCTGAATATGTGAGTTTGATTCACGGTGTAGATAGCTTAAAGCTACTACAAGAAATTAACAAACAAGCTAAAAAAAACCATCGTGTAATTGATGTTTTGTTGCAGATGTATATTTCTGAAGAAGAAACTAAGTTTGGTTTAGATGAAAAAGAATTGAACGAGGTTATAAAACATGTTCAACAAGAAAAAGAGTCTTTTGAAAATATTAAAATTATTGGTTTAATGGGTATGGCAACATTTACAGAAGATCAAAATCAAATTAAAAAAGAGTTTCTTCTATTAAAATCTGTTTTTGATAAACTTAACACCTTAAGCTTCAGTCTAAATACTTTATCAATGGGGATGTCTGGAGATTATATACCGGCTATTGAATGTGGAAGTACTATGGTTCGAATTGGAAGTAGTATCTTTGGAAATAGAAAATAATATAAAAATATTGATAACGATATTTGAATTAAGATTACTGCACAAAATACTAACAAATATACACTGAATACTGACTTGTACTGTATACTCGACATAGAAACTACTGGAGGACAATTTAATGAAGAAGGGATAACCGAAATTGCTATTTACAAATACAATGGCAACGAAGTTATTGATCAATTTATAAGTCTTGTTAATCCCGAAAAACCCATTCAACCTTTTGTGGTTAATTTAACTGGAATTAACAATGCCATGCTGCGTTCTGCTCCTAAGTTTTATGAAATTGCTAAACGAATTATTGAAATGACCGAAGGCTGCATCATTGTGGCCCATAACTCCTCATTTGATTATCGAATCATGCAAACCGAATTTAGCCGATTGGGATATGATTTTGTTCGCCCTACTATTTGTACTGTAGAATTATCTAAAAAATTAATACCTGAGCAACCTTCTTATAGTTTGGGCAAATTAGTTCGTGCATTAGGAATTCCTGTAACCGATAGACATCGTGCTAGTGGAGATGCTTTAGCTACAGTAAAACTATTTAAACTTTTATTGTCAAAAGACACTTCAAAAGAAATAATAACCAGCTACATTAAAACAGAAGTAAAATCGGGAGTTTTACCAAAATTTTTAGATATTATAAGCGGTATTCCTTCAAAAACTGGTATTTATTACATTTACAACGAAAAAGGTGATATTATTTACATCGGAAAAAGTAAAAATATTAAAAATAGAATCAATCAACATTTTACTGGAAAAACTGCAAAATCAAAAAAAATACAAGCTCATGTGTTTACGGTCACTTATGAAGAAACAGGCTCTGAATTAATAGCTCTTTTAAAAGAAAGTGAAGAAATAAAAATCAACAAACCTATTTACAATAGAGCACAACGAAAAAATATTTTTAATTGGGCTTTGTATTCTGAAACAACAAAATCAGGATATATTGCATTAAAATTAGAAAAAACTGATGGCAGAAAAAAAGAAATAACATCTTTTGCATCCATTGAAGAAGGAAAAACAGCCCTTTTCAAAATTACAGAAAAATACAATTTATGTCAAAAAATTAATGGCATATTTAACACTAAAAAGAGTTGCTTTCAATATGATATTAAACAGTGTTATGGAGCATGTATAGATCAAGAGTCTACTGATGTTTATAATAAAAGAGTGTATGAGTTTATTACAAAAAACTCTTTTGAAAGCAATAATATGGTTATCATTGACAAAGGCCGAACATATGATGAACACACTGCTGTATTAATTGAAAAAGGAATTTATAAAGGCTATTGTTTTTATGGATTAAATTATCAAATAAACAATATAGATATCTTACGAAACCTTATTATTCCAATGCAAAACAATAGAGACACACGTTCCATTATTCAAGCTTTTATTCGAAAAAACAAGAACTTAAAGATTGTAAAATTCTAAAAAGCGTATATTTGTTTTATGAAAAAATCAAATTATCAAAACTTTAGACAACAAACGGCAACCATTATTTATGGCACCAATACAGTTGGAGGTCGTTTATTTGATTTAGTGTTACTAGGTGTCATTCTGTTCAGTGTCTTTTTAACAATGATGGAAACTGTTGAAAGCTTTGAAACCAAATATCACGACCAACGAATTGTTTTAGAGTGGATAATTACTATATTTTTTACTATAGAATATCTACTGCGAATAATTTCATTAAACAAGCCTTTAAAATATATTTTTAGTCTATATGGAATCATAGATTTAATAGCTACTTTGCCTTTATATTTATCATTTTTCTTCACAGGAACTGGTGTTCTGTCTGTTATTCGTTCACTTCGCTTGTTGCGGTTATTTAAAATACTTAATCATCCTAAATTTTCTGGACAATCCAATCAATTAAAAGATGCTATGATTGCCAGCAAAGGAAAAATAATTGTTTTTATTTACTTTGTTTTAATTAGCACTATAATTATAGGATCTGTAATGTTTGTGGTTGAAGGAAAAGAAAATGGATTCAGCAGCATTCCTACAAGTATATATTGGACTATTGTAACACTTACTACAGTTGGTTATGGGGACATTGCACCAATGACTCCCTTAGGTCAGTTTTTAGCATCTATTGTTATGATATTAGGTTACGGAATAATAGCTGTTCCAACGGGTATCGTTAGTGCCGAAATTGTTAAAAGCAGTTCCCAAAAAACACCTAAAAAGTCAAGTGCTGTTTGCGACGACTGTGGAGTTGAAGATCATCACAACGATTCAAAATTTTGTTATAATTGTGGAAATAAAGTACCTAATGCATAACTACCTACTCATAATCGTTGGGCCAACGGCTATTGGTAAAACAGCATTGAGCATTAAATTAGCAGAACATTTTAATTGTGACATAATTTCATGTGATAGCCGTCAGTTTTTTAAGGAAATGGAAATTGGCACAGCTGTTCCCAATAAAAAAGAGTTAACCTCTGCAAAACATCATTTCATTCAAAATAAATCTATTTTTGAAAATTATACCGTTGGTGACTTTGAAAAAGAGGTTGTTTATAAATTAGAAGTATTATTCAAAAAAAACAACATCCAAATTGTTGTTGGTGGCTCCGGTTTATATGTGAATGCTATTTTACAAGGTTTTGATGATTTTCCTGAAATTCCTTCAGCAATTCGTGAAAACGTCAGAAAAAAATATGAAGAAAACGGTCTTGGTTTTCTGCAACAAAAATTACAAAAATTAGATAAGGAATACTACTCTACTTTGTTAAATAAAAATCCACAAACGCTTCAAAACCCACAAAGAATGATGCGTTTTGTCGAAGTTTGCATGGCTTCAGGTTTAGCCTATTCATCATTTTTAAATCAGACAAAAAACACACGAAATTTTATTCCTATTATTATTGGATTAGAGTCCGAAAGAGAAATTATGTATAACAGAATTAACCTTAGGGTTAAAATAATGATGCAAGAAGGCTTACTAGCAGAAGCAAAAAAATTGCATGCAAACAAAACACTAAATGCCTTACAAACTGTGGGTTACAAAGAGCTATTTGATTATTTTGATGGAAAAACAACTTTAGACTTTGCTGTCGAACAAATAAAAATGAACACCAGAAGATTTGCCAAGCGTCAGCTGACATGGTTTAAAAAAAATGAGGAAATACAATGGTTTGATTTTGAGACAGAAACTTCTAATATCATACAAAGTATTGAAAACAAAAAAGCTCTAATTTCTTAGAGCTTTTTATATTTTTATGTCTTTTTTATTACCAATCGAAATCCTTCACCATGGATGTTTAAAATTTCTACATTTTCATCTGGTTTTAAATATTTACGAAGTTTTGCTATATAGACATCCATACTTCTTGATGTAAAATAATTGTCATCTCTCCATATTTTTGTAAGTGCTAATTCTCTTGGCATTACATCATCTTCATGTAAAGCTAGCATTTTAAGCAATTCACATTCCTTAGGTGATAGTTTATTTGGTTCTTCACCATTAAACGATAGTTGTCTTAATTTCGAATTTAAATGAAATTTACCAATATTAAATTCAAACACTATAGAATCTGGTTTTGTTTCCGCACTTTTTCTTTGAATTATTGCTTTTATTTTCATCAACAACACTTCGCTATCAAAGGGTTTATTTAAATAATCATCAGCACCAACTTTATATCCTTTTAAAACATCTTCTTTCATAGATTTAGCTGTTAAAAAAACGATAGGCACATCCTGATTTTTTTCTCTTATTTCTCTAGCTAAAGTATATCCGTCTTTATAAGGCATCATAACATCTAAGATGCATAAGTCGTAGGTGTCTTTTTTAAATTTTTCAAAACCTTCCATACCGTTTTTGGCATGAGTAACTTCGTAATCATTTAACATTAAGTAATCTTTTAAAATGGCTCCAAAGTTTGGGTCATCTTCTACTAATAATATTTTTTTGTTTTCCATAATGCTGCTATTTAATTTTAATTTATTATTGGGATTTTAATTGTAAAAGTACTCCCTTTTCCTTTTTCACTTTCAACATATACATAACCGTTATGATTGTCTATTATTTGTTTTACATACGAAAGTCCTAAACCATGACCTTTTACATTATGTAAGTCACCTGTATGCTCTCTAAAAAATTTATCAAAAACCTTCTTTTGAGCTACTTTACTCATTCCGATACCATTATCTTTAATATGTATTAATATAAATTCTCTTATATTTTCAGAATGTATATGAATTACAGGCCTTTCTACTGAATATTTTATTGCATTATCTAATATGTTAACAATTACATTTATAAAATGTGAATCATTGAGTAATGCTGTGGTACTGGTGGCATTTAAACTTGTATTTATCTCTCCATTTCTGTCTTCAATAATTAAACCAATATGATCTATAGCATCTGAAATACTTTCATGAACGTCAAGAGGTTGTTTGTATATGTCTAATTCTTTTTTTTCTAATTTAGATATTTGCAAAACATTTTCGACTTGAGCATGTAATCTTTTGTTTTCATCTTTTATCATTTGTAAATATCGATGAACTTTTTCTTTATCATCAATAATTTTTGGGTTTCGTATGGCATCTAATGCTAAATTAATTGTAGCAATTGGTGTTTTAAACTCGTGTGTCATATTATTAATAAAATCAGATTTAATTTCTGAAATTTGCTTTTGAGTAATCAATTGCCTTAGTGCACTTGCATAAGTTAAAATAATTATCAATGTTAACAATATTGATAAACAAACAACCCAAAAAATAGAAGACAAAACATATTTAGTCTTTTGAGGAAAAGTAACTAACAACTGATAACGACTATTTCCTTCTATATCTTGAAAAACAGGCACTTTAAAAGTGCTAATTTTATCATATATAAAACCATCAGATTTTAATTTAGTAGCTAAACCATTATTGTAAACACTATATTCGAAAGGTGTTTTAATTTCTTGTTTATTTAATTCTTTATGTAAAATTCGTTCCAAATCATCTTTTGATAATCTATCATATAAAGATTTTTGCGCCATAATATCTTTATATGCAATTTCCAATTGAGCTCTATCTAAAATATCTAAGCTGCCTTTATTTTCGAGGCTTATATCTGGTGAATTTCTAAGTTTAACATCCGTTTTATCTAGTCCGGTAGATTTAAAAACTTCTGTTTTTCTTTCAGAAATATAACTTTTTATATCTACAGTATCTGATTTTCTGTTAAAAAATGTGGAATTAATATTATAATCTTGCGGAATGATTGAGTTTGAATATATGATGGTTTCATTGGTATTATTATTTTTAGAAATCATATAAAATTTTCGAATATCACTTTGCAAAGGTAATTTTCCTAAACTATCTCTAATTTCATTATAACGCTGCATAAAAACATAGGCTTCTCTATCATTTATTTTTTTTGAAACATTACTTATTACTTGTTGAACGTGCTGTTTAAATTGTTCATTGTTTTTTTCAAGCAATAGGTTAATCCAGTAAAATTTTATCAATATAAGCCCTATAAGCGATAAGCTCATAAAAAAAATCAACAATCTAAATTTTACTTTATTCATAGCCACAAATTTAGTATTTTAACATAATTACTGCACATATATTAACCAAAGATTAACAATTGGCTTTAAAATTATATTATATTAGTTTTTTTAACATTTTTTCAATTTGGCTATATGTGTCATCTAAATCAATGTTATGAATAATAAAATCACTTTTAGTAGTTTTTTCTTGATCAGAAATTTGATTACTAATGCGTTGAACAACAGAAGATCTATCTGTATTGTCTCGTTTAATAGTTCGTTCTATTCGGGTTTCTATTGGGGCTGTTACTAAAATAATTAAATCGCAATCATTATAAGATCCTGATTCAAACAAAATAGCTGATTCTTTAACAACAAATGGACTGTTTATGTTACTTTTCAACCAATTTTTAAAATGCTTTTGTACTTCTGGGTGAATAATGGCATTTAGTTGTTTTAATTTTTCTTTATCTTTAAAAACAATATTGGCGAGTGCTGCCCTATTAATTTTTCCGTTTTCTAAAATTTGATTTCCAAAGTGTTGAACGATTATAGCTGTTATTTTTTTGGAATCTGTTATTTTACGTGCTTCATTATCTGTTATATAAACAGGTATATTCTTATTTAAAAAATAATTAGATACTGTAGTTTTTCCACTACCAATTCCGCCTGTTAAACCTATAATTTTTGTCATATCATTCAAAAAATAACTCAGGAAATGCTTTCTTTGGTTCTTGTTTCATTAATTTTATTTGCAACCATGAAATTAAAAATCCTTTTCCATAACCATAAAACTGTATTAAAGTTGCAACTAGCGATAATATCCCTACAAGTACGTTTTTATTTTTTATGCTGCTGTGCATAAATAAAATTACAAAATAAGCTAATAGCACTAAAGCCGGTATAAATATGTGCAAAAAAGACAGTGTTATTACTCCTATAATTCCAATTAAAAATAATGTAGGAAACCAAAATGTAATTTTTGAATATTCAGGATGCCAAAAATCTAAAATAGGTCGTGCCTTTCCAAATTTATACACTTGATTGTAAAATTTATTCCAATCAACTCTTCTTTTATGATATACAAAAGCCTGTTTAAAAAGTTTGGTTCTGAATCCTGCTTTCCATAATCGAATGGATAAATCTGGATCTTCACCCGGATGAATTTTTCCAAAACCTTTTGAAATTTCAAAAGCCTTTTTTGACAAACCCATATTAAAACTTCGGGGTTGAAATTTTTCTAGTTTTTCGCTACCTCCTCTTAAGCCACCTGTTGTTAAAAAAGAAGTCATGGCATAATTAATGGCTTTTTGAACGGTAGAAAAACTATCTAATGCTTTGTCTGGACCACCAAAACAATCTACATGATCATCTTTCAGTGCTTTTTTTACATTTTTAAAATATTCTTTTGGCAAAATACAATCTGAATCTAATATAATGAAATAGTCACCCGAAGCCTTTTTCATTCCATAATTTCTAGAATCTCCAGGCCCCGTGTTTTCTTTAAACAGATACTTACAGTTCAATTGAGATTGAAAAGAACGAACAACATCTTCAGAGCAAACTGTTGATCCATCTTCAATAACAACGACTTCAAAATCTAAATCAGACTGAAGAGTCAAGCTTTCTAAAAGCTCGTTCGTTTCGTTTGGACGGTTAAAAACAGGTATAATAAATGAAAAATTCATTTAACAAAGATACTTTTATTCTAAATAAGATTGCAAAAAAAAAGCTGTCTATAAAGACAGCTTTTTAAAATTACATATTAAGAACGTTTAGTTTTTAATAACTTTTATTGTTTTAACAATATCATTAACAGTTACCTGTACTATATAAGCACCTGCAGCTAAGTCTGTCATATCTATTTGAGTCGAATTCGTTCCAACATTTTTAGAAGCAACTACTTGACCTAATAAATTAATCACATGTACAGAAGATATTTCTGATGAATATGAAATATTTAACATATCATTAACCGGGTTTGGATAAGCTACAAAACTAGCATTATCAAAACCTTCAGCACCTAACACAACTGTTACTGTAACGGCTAACGGACTGCTCACACAAGCAACTGATTCATCAACTGCATAATATGTTAAGCCATCTGTTAATACTGTTCCGGCAGCTATAGGATTGGTTCCAGCTAAAGCATCTGCTAAAGTTGTATACCAAACTACTGATGAAGGTAAAACTACTAAATCTTCTATAACAACATCTGTTCCGTTTGGTACAGATATCGTTTGTAATGCGTCACCTGTTGGTGTTGCAGCTGAAGCTGTAACCGATACGTTTAAAGTTGTTCCAAAACCACATTGACCAGCATCTGGAGTAAAAGCATATGTTCCACTTGCTGTATTATCTACAACTGATGGCAACCATGTTCCTGCTATTCCGTTTGATGAAGTTAAGGATAATGTTGGAGCAGTAGTACCCGAACATATTGGAGCAACTGGAGCAAATATAGCAGCCATAGGTTGTGTCATTTGAACCAATACAGGCATACGTGTTGTTCCTTCACATCCGTTGATAGTTTGACTAGCATAATATGTTGCACCACCAACTAAACCAACTGAAGCTATATTTGGCAACAATGTACCATCTGTAGCAGTATCATACCATTGTATGTTTGATCCTGAAGCAACTAATTGCGTCATATTTGCTGAATCACAAAATACTTGCACTGAATCTCCTGATGGTGCAGTTGGATTATCTAAAACAACTGTAACTGCTAATCTTGAAGCACTTTCACAACCCAAGTCTGAAGAAGATGCATAATACGTAGCACCATTAGTTAAACCTACAGCGGCATTAAGCGGCAATACATTTCCGCCAATTGCAGCATCATAAAATACTACATTTAAACCTGTAACTGCTAATTGTGTAATGTTTGCAGACAAGCAAAAAGTTTGTGTTGCAGCACCTACCGGAACAGCAACTGGAGCATTAACTGTAGCTGTAACTGCTAGTCTTGCAATACTTTCACATATTAATGTTTCTGATGCATAATAAGTTGTTCCGTTTACTAAAACATC
>NZ_CAWUTS010000091.1:0-7659 GCF_963925415.1 uncultured Flavobacterium sp.
ATAGACATCCTCATATTTATGGTGATGTAATTGTTGCAGACGAAGAGGATGTGAAACGCAATTGGGAAAAATTAAAACTTAAAGAAGGGCGTAAATCAGTTTTAGAGGGAGTTCCTAAAAGTTTACCAGCTTTAGTAAAAGCAAGTCGCATACAAGATAAAGTAAAAGGCGTGGGTTTTGATTGGGAAGAAACACATCAAGTATGGGACAAAGTTCAAGAAGAATTACACGAATTACATGTTGAAATTCAGGCAGGTAATCAAGATAAAATGGAAGCCGAGTTTGGAGATGTTTTGTTTTCCTTAATCAATTATGCACGTTTTTTAAAAATAAACCCCGAAGATGCATTAGAGCGAACCAATAAAAAATTTATCAAGCGTTTTATGTATCTAGAAAGTAAAGCTATTGAATTGGGTAAAGATTTATCAGAAATGTCTTTGTCAGAAATGGATGTTTTTTGGGAAGAAGCTAAAAAGATGTAATATTAGTTTTCAGTTAAAACTATTGATGATGATAGGGTTCGTTTTTCAAAATTGTAAAACCCCTATACAGTTGTTCAATTATAAACAAACGCACCATTTGATGTGAAAAGGTCATCTGAGATAGCGATATTTTTGCTTGTGACTTGTTGTAAACAGCCTGGCTAAAGCCATAAGGACCACCTATTACAAAAACCAAAGTTTTGATACCAGAATTCATTTTTTTTTGTAAAAAATCAGAAAAATCTAGACTTGAATATGATTTTCCATTTTCGTCTAATAAAATTAAATAATCTGTAGCACTTATTTTAGATAAAAGTAAATCACCTTCTTTTTCTTTTTGCTGTGCCTCTGTAATGTTTTTAACGTTTTTTAAATCTGCAATAATTTCTAATTCAAACTTAATATAAAAAGACAAACGTTTGCAATACTCTTCAATTAAAGACTGCATATTTTTGTTGTCAGTTTTACCAATGACTATAAGTTTTATATGCATTAGTCCATCTTTTTTAAATCACTCAAATGCACTCGAAGTGCTTCAACAGAAATGCTTATTTCCCAAAATGAAAGGGCTAATGAAATTAGCAAACACAATAAACTGCCACAAAACAAATAAATAGCGATCAGTTGAAGTTCAAAAAACAACAAAAGCATAGAAAATACAGACAAAAACAAACACAAAACACCAAAAAGTTGCATATAACGAATCAAGGTTAGCCTTAAATTTAAATTTTTAATTTGAAGTAAAATTCCAGATGTATGCTCTTGGTCATATGATTTTTTTAAACCTCTAACAATTTGTGCAATTGTCAAAAATCTATTCGTATAAGCTAATAAAATTAAAGATGTAGCAGAAAAAAGTAATGCGGGCGTTTCAATAGATAAGTTCATATCTTTTTATTTTTAAAGTAAAAAATTAGAAACATGTTTTGTTTTTTTTTAGGATAATAAAAAGGCATCATGCTTTTTCAATTGAAAAAGCTTAATTTAGTTTAAAAATTATCATGTAAAAATACATTTTTCAATTGAAATATGTAATAAACACTTTTTAATTTTTAAGCATTTGAATTAAATTTTGAATTAACTTAAAAATCAATACTGTTTATAGATAATTTACACATTATTGTAATAAATTCAACTATTAATTTGATAAATTTGTAAATCAAATAAATCTAAATAACAGGTATGTTTCATTCAAAAATAACAGGATTAGGTTTTTATGTTCCAGATAATGTAGTTACCAATGATGATTTGTCACAAGTAATGGATACCAATGACGAATGGATTCAAGAACGAACCGGTATTCAAGAGCGTAGACACATTATTAGAGGTGAAGACACAACAACATCTATGGGTGTAAAGGCAGCCCAAATTGCTATTGAAAGAGCTCAAATTGCTAAAGAAGATATTGATTTTGTTGTTTTTGCCACTTTGAGTCCCGATTATTATTTTCCAGGGCCAGGTGTTTTAGTGCAAAGAGATTTAGGCTTAAAAACTGTTGGTGCATTAGATGTACGCAATCAATGTTCGGGTTTTGTATATGCTATTTCTGTTGCCGACCAATATATAAAGACCGGAATGTATAAAAATATTTTGGTAATAGGATCAGAATTACACTCTACAGGATTAGACATGACTTCCCGCGGAAGAGGTGTTTCTGTGATATTTGGAGATGGAGCAGGAGCCGCTATTTTATCTAGAGAGGAAGATTTATCTAAAGGAATATTATCTACTCATTTACATTCAGAAGGTCAACATGCAGAAGAATTAGCGCTTATTGCACCAGGAATGGGGAAACGTTGGGTTACAGATATTATAACAGATAATGATCCTAATGACGAAAGTTATTTTCCTTACATGAATGGGCAATTTGTATTTAAAAATGCAGTGGTTCGTTTTAGTGAAGTCATCAATGAAGGGTTGCAAGCTAATAATTTACAAGTTGCAGACATTAATATGTTGATTCCTCATCAAGCAAATTTGAGAATTTCACAATTCATTCAAAAGAAATTTGGTTTAACAGATGACCAAGTTTATAATAACATTCAAAAATACGGAAACACAACAGCAGCATCTATTCCAATTGCTTTAACAGAAGCGTGGGAACAAGGAAAAATAAAAGAAGGAGATTTAGTGGTTTTAGCAGCTTTTGGAAGTGGTTTTACTTGGGGAAGTGTTATAATTAGATGGTAGTCTGTTAAGAAATTAGAATAAAAATGTTAGTTCAATTTTTCAATCATATTCTATTACCGTTAGCCTTATCTGATAATTTTAATTAAAATAAAATCATAAAATGCAATTCATTTGAGTTGCATTTTTTATGTAAAATCAAAAAAAAACTATTCGCTAATTACTCGCAACTAATTACTATATACTATCTTTGAGCTTTTAAAAATACCTACAAATGACATTACATCAAATTCTTACAGAGCAGATTCAAGACGCAATTCAAGAGCTTTTCAATTTAACTATTGAAACAATTGAATTTCAAGCAACTAGAAAAGATTTTGAAGGCGATGTTACTATGGTTGTTTTTCCATTAGTGAAGATTTTAAAAGGAAATCCTGTAGAAATTGGAACTAAAATTGGAACGTTTTTAGTAGATAAAAATGACTTTGTAAGCCGTTTTAATGTAATAGGTGGTTTTCTTAATTTGGTGATTTCAGATGAATTTTATGTAAATTTCTTCAATTCAATTAAAAATGATGAAGATTTTGGATTCGTAAATGTAGATGAAAATGCTAAAGCCATTATGGTTGAATATTCTTCACCAAATACAAACAAACCTTTACATTTAGGACATATTCGTAATATTTTATTAGGATATTCTGTAGCAGAAATCATTAAAGCATCAGGTAAAAAAGCATACAAAACTCAAATCATTAACGATAGAGGAATTCACATTTGTAAGTCGATGTTAGCTTGGCAAAAATATGGTGAAGGTCAAACTCCAGAATCTACAGGTTTAAAAGGAGATAAATTGGTTGGAAATTTTTATGTAGAATTTGATAAAAATTACAAAAAAGAAATTGCAGTTTTGATCTCTGAAGGGAAAACAGAAGAGGAGGCTAAAAAATTAGCACCATCAATTGTAGAAGCTCAGCAAATGCTATTAAAATGGGAGTCTGGTGATACAGAAGTAGTCTCACTTTGGAAAACCATGAACCAATGGGTTTATGAAGGTTTTGAACAAACGTATAAAAACTTAGGAGTAAATTTTGATAGTTATTATTACGAAAGCAATACGTATTTATTAGGTAAAGAAGTAGTTCAATTTGGATTAGAAAAAGGAATTTTTGAAAAAGATCCTGATGGTTCTGTTTGGATTGACTTAACAGAAGATGGTTTAGATCGAAAAATTGTATTGCGTTCTGATGGAACTGCAGTTTACATGACACAAGATATTGGAACAGCTATTCAGCGTGTAAAAGACAATCCAGATATTGGAGGAATGGTTTACACGGTAGGAAACGAGCAAGATTATCACTTTAAAGTATTATTCTTAATCCTAAAGAAATTAGGTTTTGAATGGGCAGAAAGTTTATATCATTTATCTTATGGAATGGTTGAATTACCTTCAGGAAAAATGAAATCTCGCGAAGGTACAGTTGTTGATGCAGATGATTTAATGGCAGAAATGATTGCAACATCACAAAGTATTTCAGAAGAATTAGGAAAACTAGATGGTTATTCTGAAGAAGAAAAATCTAGCTTATACGAAACTATTGGAATGGGTGCTTTAAAGTATTATATGCTAAAAGTAGATCCAAAGAAACAAATGCTTTTTAATCCAGAAGAATCGGTTGATTTTGCAGGAAACACAGGGCCTTTTATTCAATATACTTATGCTCGTATTCAATCAATTATTAGAAAAGCAGAATTTGATTATTCTAATGATGTAAGCATTGAATTACATGAAAAAGAAAAAGAATTAATCAAACAAATTCAAATGTATCCCGATGTAATTCAAAGTGCAGCTGCAAATTATAGTCCAGCTTTAATTGCAAATTATACCTATGAGTTAGTAAAAGAATTTAATTCCTTTTATCAAAATGTTTCTATTTTAGGAGAAACGGATGAAACTAAAAAAATATTCAGAGTTCAATTGTCTAAAACGGTTGGAAACACTATAAAATCGGCCTTTCAACTATTAGGAATTGAGGTTCCTGAACGAATGTAATTTTATTTTAACTAGAAAAATCTTACAAATATTTATACTTTTTTTTTATTTTTTACTTTTTTTTAGTTAAATAGGTCAGTAAGTTAGATACTTTTCTATTTTTTTAATAATCTAATCCTATTTTACTAAAAATATAATATTTTTGAAATATAAAATATAAAACCTATGGCTACAAATAAAAAATTAACGAAAATACAAGATGAAAACAATTCAACTGCTGATTCAAATTATTCTTTTGTAGCTTCAAAAGAAAACGAAGGAAAAGCGTTTCAGTTTAGATTGTTTGCATTTCTTGCATGGATTGTTGCTATTGGATTACAAATTTTTGCAATTTTTAAATTGTTAAATCCATTAAATATGACATGGATTATAGTTGTTATAGTTGTCATTTTAGTTTTATCATTAACAGCCTCTTGGCTTTGGAAAAAAGCCAACAGATTAGATCCAGCTTCAGAAAAAAATAAATTTAAATTTTTTGTTCAAAATCAATTAGGAGCAATAATGGGTGTTTTAGCTTTTTTGCCTCTATTGATTTTAATTTTAACTAATAAAAACTTAACAGGAAAACAAAAAGGTATTGTAGGTGGAATTGCTGGTTTAGCCTTAGTAATTGCAGGAATTGGAGGAGCAGATTTTAATCCGCCTTCTGTTGAACAATATACCAATCAAACACGTCAGGTTGAAGACTTAACAGGTGCAAACAATGTATTTTGGACTAAATCAGGCAAAAGCTATCATTTGTTTTCAGACTGTGGATATATTAATGGAAAACGAACCGATGAAATTTTTGAAGGTAGCGTAGCTAAAGCTCACGAATTAAAAAACATTACAGACTTATGCGACCGCTGCGAAAATCAAGCTATAAAATCCAAACAACAAATCGTTGTTCCTACAACTTTAGATTCAATACCTAATTAGTAAGCTATTGTTATTAATGAAGTAGTCAAAAAAAAATTCACTTTATTGTGGATTTTTTTATGTTTATTAATTAACTTAAGAATCAAATTCTTAAATTTGCATTTCATTAAATAAAATCAATACTATGTTTAATAATTTAACAGAAAAGTTAGATAAAGCATTTCATATATTAAAAGGACACGGTAAAATTACCGATGTTAATGTAGCCGACACTTTAAAAGAAGTTCGTAGAGCTTTATTAGATGCAGATGTTAACTTTAAAATTGCAAAAGATTTTACAACTAAAGTAAAAGAAAAGGCCATTGGACAAAACGTTTTAACAAGTTTGCAACCCGGGCAGTTATTGATAAAAGTTGTAAAAGACGAATTAGCTGAATTAATGGGTGGTGAAGTAGAGGGTATAAATTTATCAGGCAATCCATCTGTTATTTTAATGTCAGGATTACAAGGTTCTGGTAAAACAACTTTCTCAGGTAAACTAGCCAATTATCTCAAAACAAAAAAAGGAAAAAAACCATTATTAGTTGCCTGTGATATATATCGTCCGGCGGCTATTAATCAACTACACGTAGTTGGTGACCAAATAGGTGTTGAGGTTTATTCAGAACCTGAAAATAAAAACCCCGTTCAAATTGCTCAAAATGCAATTAAACACGCAAAAGCCAATGGTTTTAATGTCGTTATTGTAGATACTGCTGGTCGTTTAGCTATTGATGAGCATATGATGAATGAAATTGCAGATGTGCATAAAGCTATCCAGCCAAATGAAACTTTGTTTGTTGTAGATGCAATGACTGGACAAGATGCTGTTAATACTGCAAAAGCATTTAATGATAAATTAAATTTTGATGGTGTTATTTTAACAAAATTAGATGGTGATACACGTGGTGGAGCTGCTATTTCTATTAAATCAGTTGTTAATAAGCCTATTAAATTTATTGGTACAGGAGAAAAAATGGACGCCATAGATGTGTTTTACCCTGCCCGTATGGCTGATAGAATTTTAGGCATGGGTGATGTTGTTTCACTTGTTGAAAAAGCACAAGAGCAATATAATGAAGAAGAAGCTAGAAAATTACAAAAGAAAATTGCTAAAAATGAATTTGGTTTTGATGACTTTTTAACACAAATTCATCAAATCAAAAAAATGGGTAGCATGAAAGATCTTGTTGGAATGATCCCGGGAGCTAGTAAAGCCATGAAGGATGTTGAAATTGAAGACGATGCATTTAAGTATATCGAAGCAATAATTCACTCTATGACACCAATTGAAAGAAGCAAGCCTTCTTTAATTGATATGAAAAGAAAAACACGAATAGCAAAAGGTTCTGGCACTAAAATTGAGCAAGTGAATCAATTGATGAAGCAGTTTGAACAAATGAGTAAAATGATGAAAATGATGCAAGGTGGCGGAGGCAAAAACATGATGCGCATGATGCAAAATATGAAATAATATAAACAAACACTTGTAAAAGACTTCTGTCTCATAGCAATATAACCCATTACCAATTTACAATTCCCTAACATACAAGAAACAAAAATGATTCTACTAGACGGTAAAAAAGTGTCAGAAGACATAAAAAATGAAATTACAGCTGAAGTAAACAAAATGAAAGCTAATGGCGAAAAGGTTCCTCATTTAGCAGCTTTAATTGTTGGTAATGATGGTGCTAGTTTAACATATGTAGGCAGTAAAGTAAAAGCCTGCGAGCGAGTAGGTTTTGAATCTACATTGATAAAAATGCCCAGCACAACTTCTGAAACCGAATTGCTTAAGAAAATTAAAGAACTAAATGAAAACGATGATATAGATGGATTTATAGTTCAACTACCATTGCCTAAACAAATCGATACACAAAAAGTACTAATGGCTGTAGATCCTAGTAAAGATGTTGACGGATTTCATCCCGAAAATTTTGGAAAAATGGCTTTGGATATGACAACTTTTATTCCTGCAACCCCTTTTGGAATTTTAGAATTATTAGAACGTTACAATGTAGATACAGCAGGAAAACATACCGTTGTTATTGGTCGCAGTCATATTGTAGGCAGGCCTATGAGTATTTTAATGGGTAGAAAAGG
>NZ_CAWUTS010000092.1:0-16476 GCF_963925415.1 uncultured Flavobacterium sp.
CATATCTGTCAGAATCATTCTTTTTGACCGCATCTTTTATTATTTTATCGTCAATTAAAGAAATCAGCTGTCCGAAAACAGATTTACTAGAAAAATAATTACTTTTACCCATCGTTATTTGAATTTTGCAACTCGAAATTATGCTTTTAATCAAGAAGCCATTTTTTTAGCTTCTTTTTTATTTACTTTTATCGGACAATAATGTTCTTTTTTATTTACCTTTATCGGACAATAATAATAAAAAAACATAAAAAAATGAACATTTTTGTTTATAATGATTCAAAAACAGGCTGTCGTTTATTAATTTTTCCCTTGCTTTTTTTTTTGGACTACTACTTTTTTTATACTTTAACCATGCCTTATGTGTTGAAGGATATGTATCTATTCAAAAAGATTATTTTTATCAAATAAATGCTTTTTTTGGTCAATATCCCAATACGATGAACAATTTAACACAACTAGGTGATGCCTCTGTTTTATTGTCTTTTTTAATAATATTTGTTATTTACGCTCCCAAAATTTGGGAATCATTAATTTCGGCTTTGGTTACTTCGGCTTTGTTAACCTATTTGTTAAAAGGCCTTTTTGGAATACCAAGACCTGCTCAAATACTTACCAATAATAATTTTATAATTATAGGTAAAAAACTTGTGGGTTTTAGCAGTTTGCCTTCGGGGCATTCTTGTACGGTATTAACAATATTTACTGTTGTTTTGTTTGCTTTTATGCCAAAAAAAACAAACTATAAAATAATATGGGTGTTTATCATTTTAAGTTTTGGTATTCTAATAGCTTTTTCTAGAGTTGGTGTTGGAGCACATTTTCCATTAGATGTAATTTTTGGTAGCATTCAAGGTTTTACTTCAGGTTTAATAGGTATCTATATCACACAGAACTTCACTATTTGTAGATGGGTTCACAACCAAAAATATTGGTGTATATTTATAATTTTTATAATTGTTTGCTCAATCACATTGATTAATAAAATATTTGCAGAAAATTTGGTGGTATATTATTTAGCGTTTTTAAGTTTAATTATCTCTTTTTATAAATTTGTATATGTTTACTTTAAAAAATAATTTTAAGTTACTTTCTTTTGTATTGATAATGAGTGTTTTAAATTTTTTGTTTTTTCATTATCCATTTTTTAATTTTGTGTTTAAAAATATTGATTATAAGAGTGTTAGCGGTGTTTTTTTAATTATAAGTTTAATTATTTTAATGCTAGTACTCAATGCACTTGTGTTTTTATTGTTTTTCTATTTATCTCGTTTTATAGGCAAGTTTTTGTTGGTTGTTTTTTTTATCTTCAATGCAATTGCAGTTTATTTTATCAATACTTATGGCGTAATTATAGACGAAAGTATGATAGGCAATATGTTGAACACTAATTATGAAGAATCGAGTAGTTTTTTTTCAATGAAATTGGTTATATATATTGTTTTATTAGGTATAATTCCTAGTGTCTTTATTGTCAAATCACAAATTAGTAGTCTTACTCTTAAACGTTTTTCTACTATTACCTCACTTGCTTTATTTTTTATAATATTTTTAGCTTTTATCAATTCTAGTAATTGGTTATGGATTGATAAAAACTCAAAAACATTGGGAGGTTTAGCAATGCCTTGGTCTTATGCTGTAAATACATCACTATTTTATGTGCATAAGCATCAGAAAAACGAAAAAGAAATTTTGTTGCCAAATGCGACAATCAAAGACAACGAAAAATCTATTGTGGTTTTAGTAATTGGCGAATCAGCTAGAAGTGAAAATTTTTCAATATACGGTTATCAAAAAAACACGAACCCTTTGTTATCAAAAATAAATAATGTTGTTCATTTCAACGCTGTTTCCAATGCAACTTACACTACAGCAGGTGTAAAAAGTATTTTGGAACATGAAAACACTGATGATTTATATGAAATTTTACCTAATTATTTATATAGAAACAAAATAGAAGTTATTTGGAGAACCACCAACTGGGGAGAACCACCAGTACATATCAAAAATTATCAAAACAAAGAGTATTTATCGACAAATTACAACGGTAATAATGGCAATTATGACGAAATATTATTAAGTGGATTAAAAGAACAAATTAGAGCTAGTACAAACAACAAAATATTTATTGTATTACACGCCAGCACCAGTCATGGACCTACTTATAATAAAAAATATCCACCTCAATTTGAAGTTTTTAAACCCGTATGTAATAGTGTAGAATTGGCCAAATGTTCTCAAGACGAGTTGATAAATGCTTATGACAACACCATTGTTTATACCGATTATCTTTTATCAAAGGTTATTGACGATTTAAAGGAACTAAAAGAATTTAAAAGCACCATGCTTTTTGTTTCGGATCATGGTGAATCATTAGGCGAAAAAAATCTTTATATGCATGGTATTCCTATTAGCATTGCACCCAAAGAACAATATGAAATTCCATTTATTGTTTGGCTTTCTGATAATTCTTCAAAACAATTGAAATCAAATAATTTACTAAACCAAAATCATGTTTTTCATAGTGTTTTAAATTTTTTAAGTATTGAAAGTCCTATTTATAAAGAAGAAATGAATATTTTTAAACCAACCATTTCAAATTAACCAACCATCTTTTTAATAAATAACTTAACTAACAAATGCAAAAAAATAAATTTAGACCGAAGATTTAACTAAATCACAATAGACAGAAAGTCATGGCTTTAATTTTATAAATTTGTCTGACTAGCAAAATTTTGAAAATACAATTAAGTTATGTTCTAACATTTCTGAATTTGTAGCAAAAGTATTTGATTCAAAAACGTAATACTTTAAAAAAACTATTATTGTTAATTTTAGGCACAGATGTTGTTTTTCTATATATTTGTTATAAAATGTATAAAAAATATTTTCTTATGAAAAACAGCTTTTTTATTTTACTTGTTTCAGTGTTTGGATTTGCACAAAACAATCCCAATCCTGGTTATTGGCAACAACATGTATCTTACAAAATGAATGTGGAAATGAATGTGGAAAACTACAAATACACAGGAAATCAAGAATTAGTTTACACCAATAATTCTATAGATACATTAAGTAAAGTATACTATCATTTATACAATAATGCCTTTCAACCAGGCAGTGCAATGGATGCTCGATTACAAACCATTTCTGATCCCGACAAAAGAATGGTTAGAACTTTTAAACAAGCAAACAAAGAAATTACAGAAAGCAGAATAAGCACATTGAAACCCAATGAAATGGGTTATTTAAATATTACTAACTTTCAACAAAACGGAAAATTAGCAACCACCAAAGTTGTAGGAACAGTTTTAGAAGTAACTTTAGCAGAAGCTATTTTACCCAAATCATCCACTAATTTTACCTTGGATTTTGAAGGACAAGTTCCTTTGCAAATTAGACGTTCGGGAAGAAATTCGTCTGAAAATGTAGCCTTATCCATGACGCAATGGTATCCCAAAATGGCCGAATACGATTTTGAAGGCTGGCATGCTGACCCATACATTGGAAGAGAATTTCATGGGGTTTGGGGTAATTTTGATGTAAAAATTTCTTTGGATAAAAACTACACCATTGGCGGAACGGGTTATCTGCAAAATAAAAATGAAATTGGACATGGCTATGAAGATGAAGGCGTAGTAGTGAAACATTCCAAAAAAACAAAAAACCTAACATGGCATTTTATAGCACCAAATGTTCATGATTTTACTTGGGCTGCAGATAATGAGTATATTCATGACAAAATAATGGGTGAAAACAATACCGAGTTGCATTTTCTTTATAAAAACAAAGCTGAAAATTTAGAAAATTGGAAAAAATTGCAAGAAAAAACAGCCGAATTATTATCATTTTATAATAAAAATGTTGGTGTTTATCCGTACAAACAATATTCAGTTATTCAAGGTGGTGATGGTGGAATGGAATATGGAATGTGTACTTTAATTACTGGAAACAGAAGTTATGCAAGTTTGGTTGGTGTTACAGCTCACGAATTTGCACATTCTTGGTTTCAGTTTTTATTAGCTTCCAATGAGTCTAAACATGAATGGATGGACGAAGGGTTTACGTCTTTTATTTCAGATTTATCAATGGACGTTATAATGCCTCCAAAAGAAAAAGACGATAATATTTTTGAAAGTGCTTATAACAATTATGTTTATTTGGCAAATTCAGGAAAAGAACAGCCCCTTTCTACCCATGCTGATCGATATGATTATAACCAAACCTATAGCATTGGTGCATATAGTAAAGGAGAGGTTTTCTTAGCTCAATTGGGTTATTTGATAGGAAATGATAACCTAATGAAAACCATAAAACGATATTATTTTGATTATAAGCTAACTCATCCAACGCCAAACGATATAAAACGAAGTGCTGAACGTGTTTCTGGAGCAAATTTAGACTGGTATTTAGTAGATTGGACACAAACTACAAACACTATTGATTATGCTATTAAAAGCGTAGAAGAAAAACAAGACAACACAGTTGTTACTTTAGAAAGAATAGGCAGAACACCTATGCCAATAGATTTGTGGATAATTTATGAAGATGGGTCACAAGAGTCTTTTTATATTCCGAGCACCTTAATGCGTTTTGAAAAAGAAAACCCTTACTCTCAAATTAAAAGAACTGTTTTAGAAGCTTGGGACTGGGCTTATCCAACATTTAATATAGAAATTTTAAAATCAAAATCAACCATAAAAGCTATTGTTATTGATCCAAGCGGATTAATGGCTGACGTAAATAAAAAAGACAATATTTTTGAAAAAGAATAAAAACACATAAAATACATTTAAAAAGCCGGCTTTTTTTAGCCGGCTTTTTTTATACCTTTGCTTTATGTTATTTACATACCCAAAAATCGAAAAGCTTAAAAGCCAAAACACCATCGATTTGCTTTTTAGCGAAGGAAAATCGGTGTCTAAATATCCTTTGCGATTGGTTTATGTCGAAATAGCAGATGATGAGCACACAAAATTAGGCAGCCTAAAGCTAAAGTTTGGAGTTTCAGTTTCAAAAAAACATTTCAAAAACGCAGTAGACCGCAATTATTTTAAACGTGTTTTACGCGAATGCTATCGTTTAAACAAACATCTTTTAGTTGACAATTTAAACAAACCGCATGCGTTTATGTTTTTTTATCAGTCAAAAGATCGATTAAGCTATCAACAAATTAATGAAAAAACCATACAGCTTTTTGAAAAATTTGTTGAAAAGGTTAAGTAAAGTCTAACTTTGCTTTTCCTTTCGTTTTTTATATTTACATTCGTTAATCAGTTATAATAAAAACATTTACTATGAAATTTTTTTTAAAAAAGAGAATCATAATTCCCATTATAGCCATTTCATTTTTATGTGTTGGGGCAAGTTTTAAAGGAGATTTTTTTGAAATTGCCAAACAACTCGAAATTTTTACCAATTTGTTTAAACTGGTAAATCAAAATTATGTAGACGAAACCAATCCGGGCGACATGATGGATAAAGGAATTAAAAGCATGTTAAAAGAACTAGATCCATACACGGTTTTTTTTAACGAACAAGATGTAATTAAATTTAAAATTAACAATACTGGAGAGTACACGGGTATAGGGGCGATGGTTTCTCAAAAAGAAGATAAATTAATATTAAAAGAAGTTTATAAAAATTTTTCGGCAGATAAAGCAGGCCTTAAAGCAGGAGACCAAATCATTCAAATAGAGGACATTTTGCTTAAAGACTTTAAAGAAGACGCTTCTCAACTTTTAAAAGGAGCAAAAAACACCAAAATTGATATTGTTTACCTTCGTCAGGGACAAAAGAAAAAGGGTTCCATTATTTTAGATGAGGTCGAATTAAAAGCTGTTCCTTACTACAAGCTACTAGAAAACAATACGGGTTATATTGTTTTATCTAAATTTAATGAAAAAGCAGCTTATGAAACAAAAAGCGCTTTACTTGATTTAAAAAAACAAGGAGCAACCAAAATCATATTAGACTTAAGAGCTAATCCGGGCGGGCTTCTTGACCAAGCGGTTAGTATTTGCAACTTATTTGTACCAAAAAACGAAACTATAGTTACCACAAAGTCAAAAGTAGAAAAATATAATTCCACTTACAAAACCAAATTAGAGCCCGTAGATTTAGAAATTCCATTAGCAATAATTGTAAATGGACAAAGCGCTTCTGCATCTGAAATTGTAGCAGGAGCCTTGCAAGACTTAGATCGAGCGGTTGTTGTAGGGAATCGAAGTTTTGGCAAAGGGCTGGTTCAAAGACCCTTAAACATGCCCTATGGAACCCAAGTAAAAGTAACGATTTCTAAATACTACACCCCTTCAGGAAGATGCATTCAAGCCTTAGATTATTCCCATAAAGGCTCAGACGGCAAGGCTATACGTACCACAGAAAAAAACTACAACGCGTTCAAAACTAAAAACGGAAGAACTGTTTATGACGGAGGAGGAATTATGCCCGACATTGAAGTGCTTGAAACCAAATCTTCTTCTATTTCAAAAGCATTAACTGATAACGATGCTATTTTTAACTATGCTACAGCTTTTTATTTTAAAAATCAAAATAATTCAAACGCTATGATGTCTAGTGCTAATTTTGACGATTTTAAGCAATTTGTTCAAAAGAACCAATACAAAATGAATACCAAAACCGAGTTAGCATTAGAAAACACCTTAGAAGTTGCAAAAGCCGAAAAAATAGATCAAAACATTTTATCCGAATATAAAATGCTAAAGCTAGCTGTTGAAAAAAGCAACGAAAAAGACATGGATAAAAATAAAGCTGAAATTTTGATGCTTTTAAATGATGAGATTATTACACGTTTTAAATACAAAGAGGGTCTTTATGATTTTGACACCCAAAATAACGCTGCAATTTCCAAAGCAAAAGAAATAGTTAACAACACAACACAATACTATAAAATAAGACAATAAATGCGCTTTTTTACTTACATATTCACCTTAGTTTGTGTGACTTGTTTTGCTCAAGATCAAGAACTTATACAGTCTATATATTTTGATTTTGACAAATATGAAATAAGAAGTGACCAACAAACAGAACTCCACAAGTTCATGGCATCAATTGACACCACTCAAATAGAGTCTATTCAAATTTTTGGTTATTGTGATGACAGAGGTAAGGACGCCTATAATTATGATTTATCAACCCATAGAGCGAACACAATAAAAGACACATTACTGCTTCATGGCATTAAAAATAAAATTATAATTTTAATTGAAGGGAAAGGAAGAATTCTTATTGACGAAGATTTTGAGATCAATGTACCCAAGGCCCGCTCCAAAAACCGAAGAGTAGATGTTTTGGTAAATTTTATACCTTTAAAAACAATTAGAACCGTTAACGAAACCTATGCTGTTTTAAGAAAAGATGTGATTGTAGGAGACAAAATTACCTTAGACAAAGTGCTTTTTGAAAAAGGAAGCAGCAAACTTTCCAGAACATCTAAAACAGAATTAGATAAAATTGCGATACGATTACATCGGTATCCAAATATTCAAATTGAGGTACAAGGACACGTTTGTTGTACCCCAGTTTACCAAAAAGAAGCCATAGACAGAGCTACTCAAAAACGCGAATTATCCATAAACAGATCAAAAACAGTTTATAAATATTTAATTTCACGAAGGGTAAACGAAAAAAGGCTAACCTATAAAGGTTATGGAAACACTCAGCCGCTTGGTAAATCGCCAGAATTAGACAGAAGAGTAGAATTGATTATTACCAAAAATTAATCCTTTTATAAGTATCGAAATAATACCTGCGCAAAAATTTATTTATAAAAAGAGGGAAACACAAAACATAAATCCATGAAAAACATTTCAAAAACAAGTTTTATTTATGGGGTTTTAATGATAATTGCCGCCACAACAGGAAAAATAGTAGTGAATTATATTTCACGAGACTTAGAATTAGGATACATGCTAGGAGCCACACTTCTTGTAATTACTTTTATTTATTATATTTCAATAAAACTTCAAAAAACCAATATTGGTCGGTTATTATCATTATTCATTCCATAGGGGCAACTTTTGGAAATTATATTTCAAAACCAGTAGGGTTAAATTTCTGGAATGTTTATACGAGTATTTTTCTTATTACTCTTTTTTTTAATAGTGTATTTTACGAATCAAAATTCTAACAATGAAACTAAATCTTTATCAAATTGACGCTTTCACAAATAAAACATTTGGCGGAAATTCCGCATGTGTAGTGCCTCTAGACAATTGGTTAGCAGACGAAATTTTGTTAAAAATAGCTCAAGAAAACGCCGTAGCCGAAACCGCTTTTTTTGTAATAAAAGAGCATAAAATTCACTTGCGCTGGTTTACGCCTAATATCGAAATGGATTTATGCGGCCATGCTACTTTAGCAACCGCACATTGTTTAAAAACGATTCTTAATTATCCAAAAGACACAATTATTTTTGAAACCATAAGTGGCGATTTAACTGTAATAGCAGACAATGATATGTATAAAATGGATTTTCCCTCTCGGATGCCGTTCTTAGATGTGTTGCCAAAAAACATTGAAGACTCCCTTAACATAAAGCCTATAGAGGTTTTAAAAGCAAGAGATTATATTTTAATATACAATACAGAAACAGACGTTAAAAACATTAGGATTGACAGACATTTATTTGATCAAATAAACCTAGACCCTGGCGGTGTAGTCGTTACTGCAAAAGGAGATAATTGTGATTTTGTTTCTAGGTTTTTTACTCCACAAGCAAGCATTTTAGAAGATCCAGTAACAGGCTCGGCGCATTGCTCTTTAATTCCGTATTGGGCAAAAAAATTAAATAAAAAAGAACTGTACGCCCTTCAAGTTTCAGATCGTGTAGGAACATTATTTTGCCACTACAATGATGACAGGGTTTTAATTTGTGGACATGCCAAAACCTACTCCATTGGAAACTTATGGATCAATTAAAAAGCGCTCAATAGCGGCCTTAAACCAATGCCTTTTTTATTGAGATTAGTAAGGTTAAAAATTTTAAATTAAAGCACATCAAATTGTATTTTAACCAATATTTATTAAAGTTTTAACCAATGATGTTGTAAATTTGTGACCAAATAACAATGTTATGTTAGATATTCAAAAAATTCGTTCACAATTTCCAATATTATCCGAACAAATAAATGGGAAACCATTAGTTTATTTTGATAACGGCGCTACCTCACAAAAACCTCAAGCCGTTATAGATTCAATTGTTGACTATTATTCAAAATATAACGCAAATATACATCGAGGCGTTCATACTTTGAGCCAGCTAGCAACAGATGCCTATGAACAAGCACGAATAAAAATACAAAAGCATTTTAATGCTAAAGAAACATATGAAATAATTTTTACATCTGGAACTACAGAAAGTATTAATTTAGTAGCTAATGGATTTGAAAGTATACTGGTAAAAGGAGACGAAATTATTGTTTCGGCTTTAGAACATCACAGTAATATTGTTCCATGGCAAATGCTATGTGAAAAAACAGGTGCTGTTCTTAAAGTTATTCCAATGAATATTCATGGTGAATTAATTATGGAAGAATATGATAAGCTGTTAACCAATAAAACCAAGTTGGTTTTTTGCAACCATATTTCAAATGCTTTAGGAACCATAAACCCTATAGAAAAAATTATTAAAAAAGCCCATGATGTAGGAGCTGCCGTACTTATTGACGGAGCACAAGCATGTCCACATTTAAGACCAGATGTTCAGGCTTTAAATGTAGATTTTTATGTAACATCTGCACATAAAATGTGTGGCCCAACAGGCGTAGGAATTTTATACGGAAAACAAGAATGGTTACGCAAACTACCACCTTACAAGGGAGGTGGTGAAATGATAGCAACAGTTACATTTGAAAAAACAACCTATGCAGATTTACCTCACAAATTTGAAGCAGGAACGCCAAATATATGTGGAGGAATAGCTTTTGGAGCTGCAATTGATTATATGAACGACATTGGTTTTGATGATATTGAAGCCTATGAAAATGAATTGTTAACCTATGGAACAAAAAAATTATTAGAAATAGAAGGTGTAATTATTTATGGACCAAACGACTTATCTAAAAAAGCATCCGTGTTGTCTTTTAATATAAATGGGATTCATCCTTATGATATTGGCACGATAATAGATAAACTTGGCGTAGCGGTTCGAACCGGGCATCATTGCGCACAGCCCATTATGGATTTCTATAAAATACCGGGTACAATAAGAGCAAGTTTAGCATTTTACAATACTAAAGAAGAAATCGATATCTTTGTAGAAGCTGTAAAAAAAGCAAAAATAATGTTGTCTTAAAAAGCAAAAATATGAAATTAATACTTACCCTTTTTATCAGCCTACTTTTAACCAAAGGATGTTCTGAATACAAAGAGCTTGAAAAATCAAAAATAGTCTATGAAGCATCTAGCAGAGGATATTTTAAAATGATTATAATTGAAAACAAAACACTTTTAATTCAAAATGTAAGAGAAGGAAAAGCTCAGGAAGTTAAATTAACAGATTTAGAATGGAAAAAGTTAGCAACCTTATTTAAAAAAATAGATTTATCAACATATAATACCTTAGAAGGGCCAACACAAGAACGATACTATGATGGCAAACCGCATGCAAATTTATCATTTACAAAAGATAAGGTTGACTATGTAACATTAGGGTTTGATCATACAATACCACCAGCCCAAATAAAAGAATTGGTTGATGCAATTTTAAAATTATCACAAAATAAATAAAAAGCATGCAAATTAAAGAAATTCAAGATGAGATAGTAGATGAGTTTTCAATGTTTGAAGATTGGATGCAACGTTATGAATACATCATTGAACTGGGGAAATCTTTGCCTATAATAAACGAACAGTTTAAAACAGACGACAACATTATCAAAGGGTGTCAATCTAAAGTATGGGTTCACGGAGAGCAAAAAGACGACAACATTGTTTTTACTGCCGACAGCGACGCCATTTTAACGAAAGGAATAATAGCCCTTTTAATTAGGGTTTATTCAAATCAAAAACCAGAAGCTATTTTAAAAGCCAATACTAATTTTATTGACGAAATAGGTTTAAAAGAACACTTGTCACCAACAAGAGCTAACGGTTTAGTATCTATGATCAAACAAATTAAAATGTACGCTTTGGCCTATAATGCTAAAAATTAAAAAAAATAAATAACCCTTGTAATTTGTTTTACTTTTAAACGAATTAAATGAGATATTGAATACTAAAAAAAATGGAAGAATATAAAGACACAATAAACTTAGGAGACAATGTAGTAAAAACATTAAAAACAATTTACGACCCAGAGATCCCTGTTGACATTTATGAATTAGGTTTAATTTATGATGTGATGATTAACGAGGATAATGACGTAAAAATATTAATGACATTAACTTCTCCAAATTGTCCGGTAGCAGAGTCTTTGCCATTAGAGGTTGAAGAAAAAGTTAAATCTATAGATGAGGTTAAATCCTGTGAAGTAGAAATTACTTTTGACCCTCCATGGAGCAAAGACTTAATGAGTGAAGAAGCACAACTAGAACTTGGAATGCTTTAATATTAACCGCAATCAAACAGTAAAAAAGCTCTTTTTTTTAACAAAAAAAGGAACACTGAACACAAAATAATGGCTCGTTTTCAAGCAAAATCAATTTATGATTCTCAAAAAACAGGAATTAAAGCTTCTTTTAATTCTCTTTCTTACGTGCCTCGTTTTTTTAAAGAGATATGGAAGACCAACAAAAAATTATTTTTAGTATCTGCTTTTTGTAGGTTAACCGCAGCCTTTTTGCCCGTTACAATTCTTTGGGTAGGAAAAATAATCATTGATTCAATAATACAAATTTCAGGACAAGGAGGAAAAGACTTTTCGGAGTTATGGAACTTTGTATTGCTCGAATTTGTTTTAGTTGTGCTTTCTGATTTGTTTAGCAGAGCTATTTCTTTAACCGATGGTATTTTAGGCGACAAATACAACATCTATACGTCTGTTAAAATCATAGAAAAAACAAATGAAATAGACATAAGCTTGTTAGAAAATTCAGAATTTTATGACAAATTAGATCGCGCAAGAACACAAACCATGGGCCGAGTAGATTTAATGTCCAATGTGTTAGGTCAGGCTCAAACTACGGTTTCTATTTTAACTTTAATTATAGGTTTAATTTATTTTGAACCCTATTTAATAGTCTTATTGATATTGAGTATTATTCCCTCTTTTATAAACGAAGTTCGATTTAGTCAACAACAATATTCATTAGCCCGAAGTTGGACCGCAGAACGAAGAGAGCTTGATTATCTTAGGTTTATTGGGGCAAATGACAAAACGGCCAAAGAAATTAAGCTGTTTGGGCTTACAAACTTCATTGTTGAACGGTTTAAAAATTTAGCAATAAAATACTTTAACCTAAACAAAACTTTAATAATTAAACGATCGAGTTATGGTTTTTTATTCAACTTATTAGGCTCTATAAGTTACTATGCTGCCTATGTTTTTATTATTTATAGAGTTTTATCAGGGGCAATAACATTAGGCGAATTGACATTTCTTTCAGGAAGTTTTAATCGATTAATGAAAAGTTTACAAGATTTTTTCTCGAAATTTACACGTATTTCAGAAAGTTCCCTTTATTTAAAAGATTATTTTGATTTTATAGACATTTCGGTTCAGCCTAAAACAAAGGAAGACATTGCTTTGCCAAAAGAAATTTTAAAAGGATTTGAATTTATTAATGTTTATTTTTCTTATCCGGAATCTGAAAATCAAATATTAAAAAACGTAAGTTTTTCAATTAATGCTGGAGAAAAAATAGCCTTTGTGGGTCAGAACGGCGCAGGAAAAACAACCCTTACTAAACTATTACTTCGCTTTTACGAACCAACGTCTGGAGAAATATTATTAGACGGTGTTAACATAAACAGATATAACAAAAAGGATTACCAAGCTTACTTTGGAGTGTTATTTCAAGATTTTTATCGTTACGAATTTACAGTAAAAGAAAACATAGCTATTGGTAAAATAGATCAAATCGGCAATCAAGAACGTATTGAAAAAGCAGCAGAATTAAGTTTAGCGAACGAAGTAATTTCTGAATTAACTTTAGGCTACGACCAACAATTAGGCAAAAGATTTGTTAAAGGACAAGAATTGTCTGGCGGTCAATGGCAAAAAATAGCTTTAGCAAGAGCCTATATGAAAAGCGCTGAGGTAATGATTTTAGACGAACCAACATCTGCCCTAGACGCTAAAGCAGAGAGCGAAGTTTTTGAAAGATTTATTCATTTAATCCAAAACAAAACAAGCATAATTATCTCGCATCGTTTCAGCACTGTTCGTCAAGCGGATAGAATAATAGTGCTACAAGAAGGAAAAATTTTAGAATCAGGAACCCATGAAGAATTGATGATTAAGAAACAATTATATGCTCAATTATTTGATCTTCAAGCAAAAGGATATACATAAAACATGGAAAAAGAAATAGTAAACAAAGTAGCAAATAGCATTTTAGAAATTTTTGATTTAGAAAATTATTATCCTAAAGAAGAACTAGCACCTGTTGATGTTTCTCAATGGCTCCTTGAAGGGTATGTGTTAAAAGAAAATGACTTTAGAGCCTTATTAAAAGAATACGATTGGGCTCAACATAGAGGTAAATATATTTATATTCAATGCTCAACAGATGCTATTTTACCAGCATGGGCCTTTGCATTGGTTTCTGTATATCTGCAACCCTTTGCATTAAAAGTTATTTCGGGAACAAAAAACGATTTATTATTGAGTATTTATCAAGAGAAATTAAACCAGATAGATTATACAATTTATAAAAATAAACCATTAATTTTAAAAGGTTGTTCAAACAAGCCTGTACCTCAAGAAGCGTATGTTTTAGCTATGCAACAATTAATTCCTTTTGCAAAAAGCATTATGTTTGGTGAAGCATGTTCGGCAGTTCCGTTGTTTAAAGCGAAAAAATGACCCTTTTGTCGATATAAGCCATTATTTTTTATTAAAAATTTAAGTTTTATATAGTCACATATTAATTTAGCCAATCAAATTTTAAATAAAAACATGAATAAAATTATTTTTGGCTTATTATTAGTTACTTCATTTGCATTTTCTCAAGATACTACTGCAGATGTAAATCAAGATGGATGGAAAAAATCAGGAACCTTTTCTTTTATAGGAAATCAAGCTACTTTTAATAATTGGTTAGCAGGTGGTCAAAGCAGTCTTTCAGGAAACATTTTGGTTAACTATGATTTCAATTACAAAAAAGGCGACTGGTCATTAGACAATAAAATAATGGCAGGATACGGCATTACAAAACTAAAAGAGGCTGATATTCAAAAATCAGATGATAGAATAGAATTTAACTCCTTATTAGGTAAAAAAGCATCAGGATTATGGTTTTATTCTGCTTTTTTTAACTTTAAAACTCAATTAGACACGGGTTTAGATCCAGATACGCAAACAGTTAGAATTTCACATTTCTTTTCTCCAGCTTTTTTTCAATTTGGACCAGGTATGATGTGGAAAAAAAGTGATAATTTGAAGTTTAATATTGCCCCTCTCACCTCTAAACTTATCATTGTTCATGATGAGTTTACACAAGGAGGTTTAACTTCTTTTGGTGTTGAAACAGGAGAAACTTCACGTTATGAATTAGGAGCGTCTTTGAGTGGGTACTATAAGTTTAACGCAATGAAAAACGTATCGTTCGAAAATATAGTAAGCCTATATTCAAATTATTTGGAAGACCCACAAAATGTAGATCTTAATTATCAATTAAATGTAGTTATGTCTATTAATAAACACCTAACAACAAATTTAACATTTCAAACCATTTATGACGACAACGCTTTTAGAGGGTTTCAAACACGTCAAAATATAGGTTTAGGCGTTAACTATGGTTTTTAAAACACCAAAGTATTATCTAAAAAAAAGACCCTCAATAAGGGTCTTTTTTTATTCTTCTTCTTTTTCAATCGCTTCGCTATATTCAGGATACAAAAACTTATTATAAGGAAACCTTGTAATGTGTATTTTTCTTACGGCCTCATAAACTTTTTCTCTAAATTCTTCAAAGTTTATTTTATGTGTCGCTGAAATAAATAAGGCGTTTTTTTCACCTACATTATGCATCCATGTTTTTTTCCACTCCTCTAAAGAAAAATGCTTTGATTCTCTTTCGGTAATCAAATCATCATCTGCTAAAAAAACAGGCTTGTATGCGTCAATTTTATTAAAAACCATTATGATTTGTTTATGATCACTTTTTATGTCTTTTAAAATTTGATTTACCGATTCTATATGGTGTTCAAATTCTGGATGTGCAATGTCTACCACATGAAGTAGTAAATCAGCTTCTCTAACTTCGTCTAATGTGCTTTTAAATGAATCTACTAGTTGCGTCGGAAGCTTTCTTATAAAACCAACGGTATCTGACAACAAAAAAGGTAAATTTCTAATAACCGTTTTTCTTACCGTGGTGTCTAATGTGGCAAACAGCTTATTTTCTACAAACACATCACTTTTTCCAACAGCATTCATTATTGTTGATTTTCCTACGTTGGTATAACCAACTATAGCAACTCGAACCATAGTGCCTCGATTCCCTCTTTGAGTAGCCATTTGCTTATCGATATTTTTGATTTTATCTTTTAATAAAGCAATACGATCCCTTACAATTCGTCTATCGGTTTCAATTTCTGTTTCACCTGGACCTCTCATTCCAATTCCTCCACGTTGTCTTTCCAAGTGTGTCCACATACCAGATAACCTAGGAAGCAAATACACACACTGAGCTAATTCTACTTGTGTACGCGCATAAGACGTTTGTGCTCTTTGTGCAAATATATCCAGTATAAGATGTGTTCTGTCGAGGACTTTAATATCAAATATATTAGTAATATTTTTTTGTTGAGAAGGAGTTAGTTCATCATCAAAAATAACGGTTGAAATGTCCTTTTCTTTTATATAAACAGCTATTTCTTCTAACTTTCCTGTACCAACAAATGTTTTTGGATTTGGTTTATCCATTTTTTGAGTAAACCGTTTTATAACTTCACCACCTGCCGTAAATGTTAAAAACTCTAATTCATCTAAAAATTCATTTAATTTTTCCTCATTTTGATTTTGTGTAACGATCCCAACAATAAGGGTTCTTTCAAAGTTAAAAATCTCTTTTTCTATCATAATTTTATTTAAAAATATTTTAGGGACAACAAATTTATAACAAAAACAATGTAAAATTCTCTTATTTTTAAAAAAAACGATTACTTTTGAAATTAAATAAAAATTAACAATTATTTATAATGAAAAAACTTACACTCTTTTTTATATTGATGTTTCTTTCCTTTACTAGTTTTGCACAACTACCAGAAGGCTTTGAGGGAACATCAGTACCAGATTTAACCTCAGATGATTGGGTTTTGCCTTCAGGTACTTGGAAAGTTTATGAC